>JAQUEZ010000073.1 GCA_028684915.1 Desulfobulbus sp. | reverse complement strand
AAGGAACAAGACGCCAATGTCGCCGTAGCGTGCGGGTTATATCAACTTCGGGAGAAGTCACTCCCTGAAAACCGACTTAACCGAACCATGGAAGGGAAATCCGACCATGGCCGTCACTGATTCAGGCGACAGTCTGCCGACGACATCGTGAGCCTGCATAACGCCTAGATATTGATGAATATATAAAAAAAAACCCTTGGCATGTTTTTTGATTTTTTCTGTTTTAGTGGCACTTCCCGCAAAGCAAGGGGGAAGACCTCTAAACCATGAATCGGAGGTGTAATTATGGCAAAGGTTGTAAGGGAAACGGTACTGGTTTTATGCAGCTTGGCTTTAATGAGTAGTATGGCATGGGCTACCGATTACTCCAAGGTGTCCACACAGGAACTCAGCACTATGCGCGGCACACTTTATAATGCCAGCCAAGAAGAGTGGTTGGCGTTTCACAAGGAATGGCAGAAACGTCTTGGCCAAATGAAACCCGAAGAGCTGCAAAAATATGCGGGTTTTCAGCGTGGCGCCGGCTGGGGGAGAGGTTTCGGAGGCGGTCCATGCTGGCGGATGGCACGAGGCATGGGGCCATGGTCAATGAATAGACCTGGTGTTGGCGGACGATGAGCATCGGCCGGTGAGGCAATCAAACACGGTGCTCTTTGTGTACAATTAATTCATGAACCTCTCTGAAACGACAGGGTTACAAGCGAGTCAAAGTAGGAGAGGTGAACAATAATCATAACGTAGGGCAATCCCTCTCTTTATCGAGCCAGCAATCGTTTCTATTCAACCATTTGTTTCAGTTCGTTTTATCTCGCGCTTCTCGCTTTGACCCAAGTCGCATTCTTCCCTGATTAAAGGGGTGACGCGGCAAACAAACATCCATCAGGCAAGAAAACTCTGTTGACAATCAATTTTGCTCGTTTTATATATTGAAAAATATAAATATAGAAATAAAGGAACAGATGAAAACATTTCTCCGCGTCATGAAAGCCCTGTCTGATCCGAATCGGGTTCGAATCATCAAGCTGCTTGAGAATAACGCGCTCTGCGTGTGCGAGATTCAGGAAGCTCTGGGCCTCGCGCAGCCAACCGTTTCCAGCCACATGAAAATCCTTGAAGACGCCGGTTTGGTGGAAAAGGAACGTCAAGGGACTTGGATGATCTACCGACAGGCTGAGGGTCAAGAATCTGTGTATGCAGGCAATATGCTGACCACTTTGAAAGAGTGGCTGAACGAAGATCCAGAATTGCGGCGAATGAAAGCTGCTTTACCAGAAACCACGTGTCAACGTGCATATATTTTGAAAAGTGAGGCATAAAATGGAACCACTTCAACCTGTTGGTTGCGATTGCACCAAAAATTCGGCGTGTCAAACCGCTGCCGAGCCCAATGTTCAATGGGGTAAACTTGCACCTCTTGGCGTACTCTGCTTGGGGATATGGTTTTTGATGTATAAAAATCTGGAACCATTCTCCTTTTACCTGACCTATTCGCTGCTGGACATCCGTCAAGGAAGCCATCTCGGTGATGCCGTTCAGTTTTTTGCGTATGACACGCCCAAGGTCATGATGCTTTTGACACTGATCGTTTTTGTCATCGGCGTGATCAGGTCGTTTTTCACGCAGGAGCGCACTCGAAAATACTTGGCAGGCAAGCGTGAAGCAGCTGGTAATGTGATGGCAGCCGTTCTCGGTATCGTTACCCCATTTTGTTCCTGCTCAGCAGTGCCCCTTTTCATCGGTTTTGTGCAAGCAGGCGTGCCGCTTGGCGTCACCTTCTCGTTTCTTGTCGCGGCGCCCATGGTGAATGAGATTGCCCTGGTGCTTCTCTACGGGCTGCTTGGCTGGAAGGTGGCTGCTCTCTACCTCGTTACGGGGCTGCTGATCGCCATGATCTCAGGCTGGGTCATTGGTCGGTTGAAACTTGAATCCTGGATAGAAGATTGGGTGCAGGAATTACGGGCCGGGGAAGCCATTGTTTTTGAAGAGAAACTCACCTGGTATGATCGGCTGCATCAGGGTGTCGACGCGGTCCGCGATATTGTGGGAAAAGTTTGGGTGTATGTTGTCGCCGGTATTGCGGTCGGCGCCTTTATTCATGGATACGTCCCGGAAGACTTCATGGCATCAATCATGGGCAAAGATGCCTGGTGGTCGGTCCCTGCGGCGGTGGTCGTTGGTATCCCCATGTACTCCAATGCTGCAGGTATCGTACCGGTGGTTGAGGCCCTGCTCGGCAAGGGAGCCGCCCTTGGAACCGTGCTCGCATTCATGATGAGTGTGATTGCGCTTTCTCTTCCGGAGATGATTATTCTTCGGAAAGTCTTAAAGCCGAAACTGATTGCTGCTTTTATCGTTGTGGTGGGCAGTGGCATTATTTTTACCGGATATTTGTTTAACACAATCATCTGATTCTAAGAGGGAAAAATGGAAATTAAAGTTTGTGGTCCCGGGTGTGCTTCGTGTGAGAAAACACAGAAAGTGGTTGAAGCGGCAGTCGCGTTGAAAGGCGTATTGGCTACCGTCGTTAAGGTGAAAGATTTTCATGATATAGCCAAGATGGGCATTTTCTCGACTCCTGCTGTGGTCGTCAACGGCGAAGTCAAGTGTGTGGGCCGGGTCCCGAAACAAAGCGAAGTGGAAGAATGGATCAGTTGATTCTTTTTCTCGGCGAATTCCTATGGATGAATGAATGAGGCAACTATGAGCGTATTGGAAAAGGACGGACTGCGACAAGCTGTCCGCCAACTGTACAGCCGTACTGCTGAATCAGGATGCTGTGGCCCAAGTTGTTGCAGCGGCCCGGCGCCCAATTTATCGCACACTATGGGATATTCTGCTGAAGAATTGGCCGCAGTCCCGGATGGAGCCAATCTGGGGCTTGGATGCGGCAATCCTCAAGCCATAGCTGCGCTGAAAACTGGAGAAGTGGTCCTTGACCTCGGTAGCGGTGCGGGATTTGATTCGTTTCTCGCGGCTCGTCAGGTTGGCGAGAGGGGGCATGTCATCGGTGTGGATATGACCCCGGAAATGCTCTCCAAGGCTCGCGCCAACGCCATTGTCGGCGGTTATCACAATGTCGAGTTTCGCCTGGGAGAGATTGAGCACCTGCCGGTGGCTGACAACTCGGTGGATGTCATCCTCTCCAACTGCGTTATCAACCTATCGCCAGACAAACCCCAGGTTTTCATTGAGGCTTTTCGTGTGTTGAGACCAGGCGGCAGGCTGGCTATTTCCGATGTTGTGGCCATGGCTGAACTCCCGGAACACATTCGCACTGATTTAGCGTTGCATGCGGGATGCATTGCGGGAGCTTCGACAATCGCAGCATTGCAAAGCATGCTGCAGGCGGCGGGTTTCGCCCATATTCACATCTCGCCCAAGGAAGAGAGCAAAGCACTCATCAGCCAATGGAACAATGATGCCTCACTCGCCGAATACATTGTTTCCGCAACCATTGAAGCCGTCAAGCCGACAGCCTGAGGCTGATTTCATCGCAACCTTGATTTGCCCCATGAATTCCCTGTATCCCAGAAAGGTCTATGTCGAACTGACAACACGGTGCAACTTGCAGTGTCCCATGTGTTTGAAATTCTCCGAGGGAAGCTGCATTGAGGAGGGTGATCTGCCGCTGGCGCTTTTCAAAAAGTTGGCGCCCTCGCTGTCGCACACTGAATTCCTCGTGCTCAATGGTATTGGTGAACCCCTACTCCACCCCGACTTGGACGAAATGATAACCATTGCCCGTGCGGCAATGCCGGCCGATGGCCGGATCGGCTTCCAGAGCAATGGACTTTTGCTCAATCACCCCCGAGCCGTGCGTTTGATTGAGGCCGGGCTTGATACCATCTGCCTGTCATTGGACAATCTGGATGCCGACGAGGCAAAAGAACGCGATCAGGGCGGACATCAACTCTCCTCTGTGACCAAGGCGATTGCCCATTTGATACAGGCAAGAGAGGTATCGCAACGGCATGTTCGCATTGGCATTGAGGTGGTTCTGCAAAAGAAGACGCTTCCCCAGTTGCAGGATTTGATCGTGTGGGCTGATGAACATCATGTCGATTTCATCATTGCCAGTCACCTCTTTTCCTACGATGGCTCACTGAGCGATCAAAGCCTTTTCAATCCGAATAGTTATGAGGCGACCAGGATTTTTGCGAAATGGTCTACGGAAGCCAACGCTCAAGGGGTAAACTTGGAGCAGTTGCCAGCTGCTCAACTTAAATTCTCCAAGAGTCCGGCGGATACACTTCTTGTGCAGCTTGGGGACGCCATGCGGCAGGAGGCAAAAGGGAAGAATATTGCCTACCATTTTGCCAATCTGGTGGCGCAGAACAGTCGAGACATGGGAGAAGCAGAGGCCTATTTTTACAAGGCTCAGTGGTCGGCAAGCAAACGAGGAATCGATCTCTTCCTGCCACCGCTTTACGCCTACGTTAATGGCCATCGGAGATGCCCATTCATCGATGATGAGGCTGTTTTTATAGACAAAAACGGCATGGTCATGCCGTGTCATTTTTTATGGCATACCTGTCCCAGCCGGGTCAACCATGGTGCTATTCAGGTGGAAACCCGTGTTCTGGGCTCCATCAAAGAAGAATCGCTTGAGATGATCTGCAGAAAAAAGCCTCTGTGGCATTCAGGGTTGAGGCGAGAAAACTTGATTATGCCCCCTGCTGGAGTTGCGCCTCTGCCCCCTGTGCTGACTTGGTCAATAGCAACCTCTTGGATATACATGATTGTTACGGCAGTCATGTTCCTTGTGGCCATTGCATGTGGAGTATAGGTTGGCTTAAGTGTCTTTAATTCAGATCTAATTGAATCCTTGTTTAACGCCGGTGCTCCCTACGTGCCGGTTCGGTACATAATCTTCAAACAAGAGAGGGTACAATGCGTGAAATAGTCCTTGTAGGCGCCTGCCGTACTGCGGTTGGTAAATTCGGTGGTTCCTTGAAAGATACGCCAGCTGTGGAATTGGGGGCGATTGTCATCAGCGATGCCCTAAAACGGGCAGGCATTAAACCGGAAATGGTAGATGAGGTGATCCTCGGTTGCGTACTCACCGGTGCTTTGGGGCAGAATCCTGCCCGGCAGGCTGCACTAAAAGCAGGTATACCCCAGGAAGTTCCAGCGGTGACAATCAACAAGGTCTGTGGAAGTGGGCTTAAATCCATTGTCATGGCCGCGCAGGCCATCCAATGCGGGGATGCGGACATTATCGTGGCCGGTGGCATGGAAAATATGAGCGCTACCGCCTACGCCTTGCCGCAAGCCCGTTTCGGCTACAGAATGAATGCGCCGATGAGCGGTCTTGTCGATATGATGGTGCATGATGGACTGCAGTGCGCGATGAGCAATTGTCATATGGGAGTGACTGCCGAGAATATCTGCGAAAACTGGAACCTTTCCAGGGAGGAGCTTGATCGATTTGCCGTCGAATCGCAGAAAAAAGCCGAAGCCGCTATCGCCAATGGCCGATTTAAGGATGAGATCGTTCCTGTTTTGATTCCACGGCGCAAAGGCGACCCGTTGGTGTTTGATACCGATGAGCACTACACCCCCGACTCCACTCTGGAGAAGGTCAGCAAGTTGAGGCCGGCGTTCAAATCCGACGGCATGGTCACGGCAGCCAATGCCTCGGGCATCAATGATGGCGCGGCAATCATCATCGTCATGGCGGCCGACAAGGCCAAGGAATTAGGCGTCCAGCCAATGGCCAAACTTACCGGCTATGCCTCTGCTGGGGTCAAACCGGAAATCATGGGCATCGGTCCTGCCGCCGCTTCTCCCAAAGCCCTGGCCAAGGCAGGCAAAAAATTGGAAGAGATTGAACTCATCGAAGCCAACGAGGCATTCGCCTCGCAAAGTGTCGCAGTCGCCAAGGATCTCGGATTTGATATGAGCAAGGTAAATGTCAATGGAGGCGCCATCGCCCTCGGCCATCCAATCGGTGCTTCTGGCGCCCGTATCCTGGTATCCTTGCTCCACGAAATGAAAAAAAGGGATGCAAAAAGTGGATTGGCAACTCTGTGCATCGGTGGTGGAATGGGGATAGCCACTGTGGTGGAGCGATAAAGGCGTTGGCAACTCAACGTAGATTTGACGTTGAATTATTGCGTTGAGTCGAAGCGGTGTCTTTCACCAAGTCAGCAATGAACTTGTTTGTTTCAATTTCTTTCCAGAAACAAACAAGTTCATTTTATGCTTGATTTTTTCGTGCTTTAGCATATAAATATTTCAATATTTCCGACTCATTTTCAATGAGATACCCCTTTCTAGGGCTTAGCTGAACACAAATTTCGTGTTCTTGAATTCCAGGTAGCACGCAGCGCTGCCTTTCCCAGCCAGAGACGTTTAATCGCAGAGGCGAACGTATTTCTTTGACGCGGGAGAGCTGCGCATGCACCCCTGCAAACGAATCGCTCGATTCGTTTTCCTTCCTTCATTTTCCCCGTTGAATCGATAGCTTTTTCTCTATCTTTTCGAAGCCGCATTCTGTCTGCGCGTTTTCAAAACATCGACTGATTCTATCGTATTTTTCAATACACACCCTTCCCCGCTCATCCATCGGGAGCTGTTACGTCATGCTCCCGGCGGAGCCATGTCGTCTTGCTCCCTCATACTCATAAGGAGGCAACACCATGGCGCCATTGCAGGAACAGGTTCAATCCATCAACGAACGCTTGCGAGCATTTGGCATCGAGGCGATTCAGGAAATCAAGATGACCGACAAGGGAGGTAACGTGATCGGTCAGATCAAGTACGGCTTCCGGCCGCAGTATGTCTTTGACAGCGTCAACGAGGTGCTCGGTTCGGAGAATTGGCGGTACGAACTGACCAAGGAGGAAATTTTCGAGACCCAGGCGGTCGCCGAGATTCGATTGTATGTGAAGATCGACGGTGATTGGCTGTGCAAGGGCTCGCACAAGGGACAGATGCAGATTGTCAAAGGCAATGTCGGCGATGCCCAGAAAGGGGCCATCACTGATGCTATCCAGAAATGCATGTCACTGTTGTCCATCGGCAGCGATGCCTACAAGGGGCTGCTGAAGAACGTCTATCTTCAAGGAACGCAACGAACGCAATCCAACCCGCAACCGAAAACCAAACCAGCATCCATAACCAGTCAACCCGCTGAACCACCTGCCAAACCGAGTGATTCATCGGCAACCTTGCCCAAGATCGCCGGCGTCAGCTTCGAGCACCGTCAAGGGGTGATCATCGCCATCGGCGACCATCTCTTCGACAAGAAGGAACTGCTTAAGGCCGCAGGCTTTCAGTGGGATAGAAATGAAAAGACCTGGATGAGGCAAGCCGCTTAATCACCACAACATCACCCAACCCAACCAAAGAGGGAGCGATACCATTCCCTCGGCGGGATTCCGTGTATCCTCCCTCATTTTTTTCAGGAGGATACCATCATGTCAGACCAGTTAATGCTCACCTTGCAAGCCGCTCTCCAGCAGCTTGCCATCCAACAGACCGAGGCAACGCTCGGTGATCGGAGTACCTATCTCGGGGCTTCCGACATCGGCGCCTGCCCACGGAAGACCATTCTCAGAAAGCTCCATGCTCCAGAGGCCGACCTGGTCACTCTGCTGCGGCAGCGACGCGGGCACATGGCCGAGGAAGTGGTTGCCGCCGCCTTTATGATTGCCGGGTTCAGCAACTTCCAAAGGCAAACCGAAGTTCGACATGCGGGCGCTGTCCCGGTCATGGCCCATCTCGATTTTGTCTTCGTCTCGGAAGTGCGTAAGACCATGGCAGTCCTGGAAGTGAAAGCACCGGAGAACATCCCGGAACATCCCTACGGTGCCTGGGAGACCCAACTCTATCTGCAAATGGGACTGCTGGCCGACAGCTTCCCCGACTACACCGTGGAGAAAGGCGCCATCCTGGCGGTTAACTTCGGTGATCAGGGAATGCGACTCTTTGGCGGCTATACGCCCCAGGATATCCTCTATCACGGCCTGATCGACCGGGCTACCACCATCTGGAACCAATACCAAGCCTACAGCGCCGGCGATCTGGCCACACCCTCCATGGAAGCGGGACCGCTCTGCGGCTACTGCCCCTTCCTTATGGACTGCCCCAAGTTCGAGGCCGAGGAGGTGCGCGAGCTGACCGAGAGTGTCGAGATCCTGCTGGAGCTGCAACACCAGCAAAAGGATCTGGATACAGAAATCGGCATCCGCAAGAGCAACCTGCTGGCCATCGTGGCCCAGCGCGGTCCGCTCAAGGCCTATGGCCATCTGCTGCGCAAAGCGGTTCGCACCAGGAAGTCACTGGATACGGACCAACTCAACCAGTTCCTCCAAGGCTACGGCCACTCATTGAATGATTTTCAGAAGAGCAGCTCCTACGCCTTCCTGGAGATCAAGAAAGCGGCCTGAACCCAAGCTTCCCATCCATACCGATCCCGTATCTCTCCCCATGGTGGGGAGAGTAATCCTCTCATTTCTCAAGGAGAACCATCATGTTGAACAAGACCATGCTGATCGGCAATTTAGGCGCAGACGTTGACACCCGCTACACCAAGACCCAGGTCGCTGTGGCCACCTTCCGTATCGCCACCACCGAACGGTGGAAGGATAACGAAGGCAAGCCGCAGGAATCGACCGAATGGCATCGCATCGTTGCCTTCGGCCGTCTGGCCGAGATCTGCTTCGAGTACCTTTCGAAAGGCTCCCGGGTCTACCTGGAGGGCCGTTTGCAGACCCGCAAATGGCAGGACGCAGAAGGTGTCACCCGCTTCACCACGGAGATCATTGCCCGTGAGATGAAGATGCTGGGCGGCGGCGAACGAACCGATATTCCGGTCCCACCGGAAGATGGCCAGGAACCACCACCCTCTGACGACGTACCGTTTTGATTGCCACTGATTGCAACCACAACACCCCTGCCTGAACTCCACATTCATGGGGTTCAGGCCCTCTCTATTCCGATCATCAGGAGAACCACATGAACCACCTACCCAACCAACAGGAACACTCACAGGCAGAACCATCATTCTGCACCCCTTTTCCCTGGACCATTGCATCCCATCCGGACACCGAGGGTGGATATGTCATCCGTGAGGCCCGCCATGAGCAACAGACATGGTGCGACCATGGCTATGACATCTCCATTGAGGAAGGCGACCGGCGTAGTCTGCTGGTGGCACGGCACGAAGCCGGCAACATTCGACTGCTCCAAGCCGCCCCGACCCTGTTTGTTGCCCTGCGGGATCTGGTGACTTCCACTGGTACAACCGCTGCGGCGGCACGCACTGCGCTGGAAACCATCTTCTCCGATTGGCAGCAAATGGAGATCCATGGCAACCAGGGAGAACGACCATGACACGACGCACCGAATCCGCCCGGCAGGCGCTTGATCAATACTGCCTGAGCAAGGGCGAACCCATGGACACCCTCGAAACTGCCATCATCGATCTCTTGACCGACCTGCTACACCTGGCCCGATTAGAGGGTCTGGATGCCTGCATGATCGGCCAGACTGCGCAGATCCATTTCGTGGTCGAGATCGAAAAGGCACGCATACCCTAAACAAACAGGAGAACACTCATGGCACGACTGGGTTCACAGGCCAAGGCCGGCTTTTATCCGACACCGGAGAGCGTCCGAGGCCAACTCAAAGCACTGCTTGATATTGAAGACGGCGCCCGCATCCTCGATCCCTGCTGCGGCCAAGGGCAAACCCTTGCCGCACTGGTACAAGGAAGCGGCGCCATCACCTATGGCATTGAACTGGATCATGATCGGGCCACCGAGGCACGGCAACGAATTGACTATCTCCTTTGGGGCGACGCCCTGGTGGAGATGCGGATCTCGCCCGGAGCCTTCGGCCTGCTCTACCTCAATCCACCCTATGACTACAGTCTGGAGCCGGAGGCCAAGGCCCAGCGGCTGGAAGCGCTCTTTCTCAAACGCTTCCGGGAAACCCTGCACAAGGACGGCTGGCTGGTGCTGGTTGTCCCCTATACGGTGTTGACCGCTTGTACGCCGATCCTGGCCCGGCATTTTGCCGACCTTCAGGTCTATGCCTTTCCGGAGGAGGAGTTTCACACCTTCCACCAGTGTTTGGTGATCGGGCGGAAACGCTCGCTGGTGACCAAGGCCAAAGCCGCCCACATGGAGCAGGAGTTGAACTGCATCGCCGGCATGGCGCCGGAGATCTTTCTGGGTACGGCACCGCAGTTAGAAAGTTGCACCGAACGGCTGTTTATCCCCGCGCCCAAACATCCCTGCACCTTCCAATGCAGCCGGATCGATCCGAGGGAGGCGATTCCCCTGGTCCGCAAAAGTGGGCTCTTGGAGGATCTGCTCTCGCATGATCTGGCGCCCGGACAGTGCCACTCCATCCGGCCTTTGGCGCCGTTGAAAAACGGCCACTTGGCCCTGATGCTCGCCGGAGGCTACATGAACGGCGAGATCGAGATGGACGGCCACCGGCTGGTAATCAAGGGCGTGGTCCACAAGACGGAAAAAATCCACTCCATCGCCGAGAACAACAGTGGCGACACCATGGTCACCACCCGTGACCTGTACCAACCCACGGTCAAGGCCATCGACATGGCCAAGGCCGAGATGCTGATCATCCGCTGAATCTTTTTTGATCCTATCCACACCAACCCATGGGGGGAGCATTCCCCGGTGGGGATGTCTCCCTCTTTTTCAGGAGGCATCATGCACGACTATCTCACCATCCGCAGCAACGGCTTTGTCACCTACTGCGACGGTCTCATCGCCAGCATCCAGGCGGATCAGGCGCGGGCTTATCTGCTCAGTCTGGTCGGCAGCCCAGCCCAAATCCAGGCCACCTCGGCCCACTTCTACAACGGCGGATTCAGCCGCATCTCCGGGATCGAACCCACTCCGTTGGAGTTGGGCCGCACTCCGGGCACCATCCGCTCCATCCGGGCACGGAAGATCGGCGATGTGGTCAACAAGGTGCTGATCAGCGCCGAACAATTCGAACGCAAGGCCCAGCATACCGAGACCAACTGCTCGGTCATCGTCTTTGGCGAGGACATGGCAGCGGTCAAGCAGCAGGCCTATCACCGTTTGGACAACAGTACCACCACGCCGCTGAAACCTGAATGGCGCGACTGGCTGTGGGACGAAGTCCTGCAACCGGAGCGGCTCTATTCATTCGGCAACCCGCAATTGCGGCAGGCCTGGAAGATCAGTTGGCAGGAGGAAGAATTGGAGGAACGGATCCTGGAAGGGATCCGGCTCGGCTATCTCGGTTAAACGAACTCAAAATAACCCAATCAGGGGAGGCATTCGTTCCCCTGAAGGGGATCGTCTGCCTTCCCCATGGAGGACAGACGATGGACATCCCTTTAAGCGAATTTCTTGACCAGTGGGGCGAGGTACTCAAGTCCCAGGTCATCACCACCATGCACCCGGTCTATCAGCCCAAGGGGGAGGATCTTTGGGATGCGCAAGCCCCCGAACAACTGGGCCAACTCAAACGTACCCCGTTTGAGGCACAGATCCGCTGCGGCATCCTGCCCATTGCCCGGACGCTTTTCAAGGAGGACTGTAAAGGTGCCTTCCTGGTGGGCGAGATGGGAGCGGGTAAGACGATCATGAGCCTGGCCGTGGCCGCGCTCGATCCCAAGCCGACCAAACGGATCCTCATTCAATGCCCCGGTCATCTGGTACGCAAGTGGATCCGGGAGGCGGAAGCAACCCTTCCCTGCTGCACCTGTATCAACCTCAACGGCCGGGATATGACCCTGTTGTTTGAACAGAAACGAAAACCTGCAAAACCTAGGGGTACCGAGATCTGGGTCCTGGGTAAGGAACGGGCCAAGCTGCACTACCAGCGCAAGCCCGGCCTCATGGTCCGACAAGGGGCAACCTGCTGCCCGGACTGCGGCGCTCAGGTCTTTTTGCATCTGAGCGATCCGGCCCCGGTCTGCGAACATTGCCAGGCCCGGATGTGGTCGGCCGATTGTGGGCGCAACCGGCGCTATGCCAAGGCTGAGTTCATCAAACGCTATCTCCCCAAAGGGTTCTTCGATCTGGTCATCCTCGACGAGGTCCACGAACTCAAGGGAGGCGGCACGGCCCAGGGTCAGGCCATGTCCTGCCTGATCGCCCGTTCCCGCAAGGTGCTGGCACTCAGCGGAACCCTCATGGGCGGCTACTCGAAGGATTTGTTCTACCTCCTCTGGCGGATGTTTCCCCGGCAGATGGTGCAGGCCGGTTTTGAATACGGCCGCACCCTCGGTTTTGCCGAACGCTATGGAGTGGTGGAGCGCACATACAAGGCCGATGATCTGGGCCCGGACTGGAATCAGGCCAGCATCGGCCGCAAGACCGGCAAGGCCCGGATCAAGGAGGCGCCGGGGATTTCCCCGCTGCTACTCCCGGATCTGTTGTTGGAGCGTTCCGCCTTTGTTCGGCTGAACGATGTCAGCCAGGCCCTGCCCGACTATGAAGAAATCATTGTCACCACCCCGATGGATGACGCACTGCAAGCCCCTTATTTCGAACTCGCCAATACCCTGGTCGCTGCCACCCGCAAGGCTCTGGCCTGCGGGGACATGCGGCTGTTAGGCAAAATGCTGCAAAGCCTCTTGGCCTATCCGGATGGTTGCCGCTTTGGCGAACGGGTCTATCTCGAACGCGGCGGTGTGGAGGAACTGATCGCTTCGGCTCCGGCCCTGGAGATCAACCTCCTGGCCAAGGAAAAGCGGCTGTTGGAGATCCTGACCACGGAACGCAAACAGGGCCGCAAGGTGGCGGTCTTTCTCGAACACACCGGCACCCGCGACCTGGTGCCCACCCTGGTGGACAAGCTGCATCAGCAGGGCTTTGCCCCCTTGGTACTGCGGGGGCAGGCGGTCAAGCCGGAACAGCGGGAAGACTGGCTGAAGGAGAACCTCTCTACCGGCCAGTACGATTGCCTGCTCTGCAACCCCAACCTGGTCAAGACCGGTCTGGATTTGCTCGACTTCCCGACCATTGTCTTCTTCCAGTGCGGCTACTCGGTGTTCACCCTCCGGCAAGCCAGCCGCCGTAGCTGGCGGATTGGTCAGAACCTGCCGGTCCGGGTCTTTTACCTGGCCTATGCTGAAACCATGCAGGACAAGGCGCTCAGCCTCATGGCCCAGAAGATGGAGACCTCGCTCGCAGTTGAGGGCGAACTCTCGGGGCAAGGGCTGGCAGCGCTTTCCGAATCGGAGAACAGCATGATGTACGAGCTGGCCAAGGCGCTCACCGGCCAACAGCCGGTGGAGGATGTCACCACCGCCTGGAGCCGGTATCGCCAGCGGGAACTGGCTTCGGTCCTCGATCTCGATGAGACCGAAAGCCTCACCACCACCGAGGAAACCCGGGTCACCACCACGACCACCATCAGTTCCCCCGACGGGCAGACCGCCCTGGTCCGCCACGAGTTGGTGATCAGGGGCCGGGTCTATCTCCGGGGCAATACGGCGGTGGCCTATGTGGACGGCAACCGGTTCCAACTTCAAGGCGGAGTAATCACCTGGCAGGAACGCCGGATCGGCAGCTATGACCGCCAGGGTCATGGCGAGATCAACCGCAAACCCATTCGTCTCTACAAGCCGCCCCACCTTGGCCACTTCGTCTTGGCCGAGGTCCGCCAGGCTGCTTGAAACCAGTCGAACTCAAACCAATCCCTGACGGGGCACACTGCCCCGATGGGCTGCTGTGCCTCGTCCATAGGAGGCACACATGCTCTACATCAAAGATATCTGCGGCATCTACCAGCCCGCACCCAAGGAAACCATTCTCTCAGAAGCCCGTAAGCTCAGCGGGTATCAATTCCGGCGTGGGGCCGCCATTCTGTCTCCCACCGCCGCCAAGGAAGCCATCGGACTCAAGCTCGCCGGCCTGGAGCACGAGGTGTTTGGCTGTCTGTTTCTCGACAGCCGGCATCAGGTGCTGGCCTGGCGGGAGATTTTCCGGGGCTCGATCAACCGCAACTCGGTCCATCCCCGCGAGGTGGTCAAGGAGGCGCTGGCACTCAATGCAGCAGCGGTCATCATTGCCCATAACCACCCCTCCGGCGGCATCCAGCCCAGTAAGGAAGATCTGGAACTCACCCACACCCTGACAGAGATCCTCAAGGTGATCGACGTTCGGGTCCTCGATCATCTGATCGTGGGCGAAGAGGTCCTCTCCCTTTCTGAAACCGGCCATCACAGCGCATGACACTCATTGGGGACAACCCGATGGGTCGTCCCCTGCACTCAAGGAGCGAAACTATGAACGATCAAAAAATATCCATCTACGAAGAAATCACCGCCAAGATCATCACTGCCCTGGAAGACGGCGTCACCCCCTGGGCCAAGCCCTGGCAAACGGTTCATTATGGGCCGTTTCGCAATGCGCTCACCAACCGGCCCTACCGGGGGATGAACGTCCTGTTGCTGAATCTGGTGGCCCTTGCCCGTGGTCATGTCGATCCCCGTTGGCTCACTTATCGCAATGCCGAGCAGTTGGGCGGCCATGTACGCAAGGGTGAGAAAGGAGCGTCCATTGTTTTCTGGAAGTTCCTGCCCGCCAGGGACCGGGGCGGCGATGCGGAACCGGACGCTCTCACCGATGACGAACAGGAGCGGAAGCTAATTCCCTTTGCCCGCAGCTACACGGTGTTCAACGTGGAGCAGTGTGAGGGATTGGACCTGCCGCCGCTGGTCGAAGAAGAGGCGCCGGATGTGAACGAGTGCAACGAATTGGCGGAGCAGATCCTGGCCCTGCCGAATCTGAAGCATGGCGGCAACAAGGCCTGCTATCTGCCGGGACCGGATATGGTGCTCCTGCCCCATCGGTCCAGCTTCGAGCACGATGATTTCTATTTCAGCACTGGCTATCATGAGATTTGCCACTGGGCAGGTCACCCCAGCCGTTTGAACAGGGTATTCGGCACCCGGTTCGGTGATCTCGGTTATGCCTTCGAGGAAATGGTGGCCGAGATTGGTGCCGCTTTCCTCGGTGCCCACACCGGCATCCCCTTTGAGAACATGCGCCATCCGGAGTATATCAACCATTGGCTACAGATCCTCCAGGGCGATAGCAAGGCCATCTTCACCGCCGCTGCCAAGGCCCAGCAAGCCGCCGACTTTGTCCTCGACAAGGCTGGGATTATTGCTGGTGCACAGGAAGATGTTTCTACAACGAACGAACTCCCCGTTGCGGCGTAAAAGGTGGGGCTGATGATGAGCATGAAAAGGTACAAGATTCCAGTGATTTTTGAATTCGCAGGTGAATTCAGCATCGAAGCGCCTTCACTCGCAGCAGCGAGACAGTATGCGCTGCAACATTGCGGACTCACTACAGGCACGGTCCATTCGACCTTGCCACCCGATCAGGTTGACTGGAGTTTTTCCTGCCATCCAACCAAGAAGGTCGGGAAAGGGTGTCGTTGTGAAGAGGCGATAATCGACCAAGAATAACTCGAAGAAACGAAGAAACCCCAGCAACACCAACGGCTGCTCCGACCATAACGGTTGGGCAGCCGTTTTTTTTGGCGGTTTGGTGGGGCAAGGAAGGGAAGAAACAAGGTCTTTGGCCAAGAAGGAAGAAACAGCGTGTTGGAAGAAACGAAAAAACAGGTTGTTGAAGTCAAAATATACAGGAATATTGACCTTACGTTGCCCGCAGCCTGATCTGGGTTTAGCAGGTCAAAATCTGTGTAGTCACTTTCATCGACGGAAAAGTGCTCCAAAGGATTCACCAGTTCGCGTCAAACAATCATGCATAAAACGGCGAGGGAATGGTCGGGTAGACCCGGTAGATGTGATGGAACACCTCGTCCGTCTTGGCCTGCACATCCTCTTCCGTATAAAAAACTTCCGGCAGGCCGGTAGTATCGCTGTACAGGAAATTATGTATTTCAACCATTACCGTGTCGCGGGTGGTCTCACGATCGCGCCAATGATCGATTTCCGAAATTTTCCTTTTCAGGGTCTGTAGCAACTCCACCGCCACCTGTTTGATCCGCTTGATCTCCTTGGCAGACAAGTCCGGTTTTCTTAGCAGGTCGAAAATGGCCAACGATTCCTCATCCAGCCCCTCCCGGACCGCCCGTCGTTCTTCCTCGTCCAGCCCCTGCTCAAAGCGGAACAGGGCCTCAAAGGTCTGCTCGATAGTTACCCGGTCCTTTTCCCGGTTGTATTCCGCCACAATTTGTTCGTAATGCAGCTGCAAGTCGGTTCGCAGCGGGTTACGCTCCATCAGCCGTCGTAGCCGGGTTTCTATAGCTTGCTTGAGATTCTGCACCGTGGTCCGCTTGCTCTTGCTCCGCTCAAATTCTTTCCGCAGACGTTCGAAATCGATCCGGCTGATGTCGTAGGTGGTTTCCGGCCCAGGCTCACCAGTAATCACCCCTGACTTCACTTCAATCGCCTCATCCACAATCGCGTGCAACTGGCGGATAATATCGCTGATGTCGGCCTGGTCGCGGTCTTGCTGCAGGCTCTTGTAGACAATATTGACTGCGTCCCGGTCAGCCCGATGGGCGTTAACCCCCTCCACGTTGATACAGGCCTTGAACTTTTTGAACACCTCCCGGCACATCACCTCAAACCGCTTGCGGATCTCGTCGTTTTCGTTGGCCGCCTCTTTGCAGGCGACAATGGCCCCATTCCGTTCAAAGCCGGTTTTCTGGATAACGTCATCCAGCGAAGCCTCCCGGTCTTCGAGAAATGCCCGCACCATCAAGATGGCTTCGGCCAGATCAGCCAGCAACTCCTCATCCGGTCGGGCCGGGTCAATCTCACCACCTTCACCTTCGGGCTTGGTTCCGGCAAAGGTAGCCAAGGCCTTGCGCAGGTGCTTGAGGATGCCGCAGTAGTCAACAATCAGGCCGTTGTTCTTGCCTTCGCTTACCCGGTTGGCGCGGGCAATGGCCTGCATCAGGGTATGGGCTTTGAGCGGCTTATCGAGATAGAGCGTAGCCAGGCTTGGCACGTCAAAGCCGGTCAGCCACATGGCACAGACAATGGCCACCCGCAACGGATGTTCGTCGGCCTTGAAAGCATCATCCAGGTCCATGGTCTGCAGGTTGCGATATTCCGGTTTCTCCCGCATCGATTCCGGTAGGTCGATTCCTTCCTTCATCAGTTTCCGGTGCGGAATGATGTCCAGATCCCACCTGCGGAACTTGTCTACCTCTCCCTGCTCCTCACTCACCACCACTGCCATTCTGGTCTCACGCATCCAATCCAGTTGCCGGTGGCGAAACAGCTCCTCCTGCTCGTCACCGATTTCAGCCCATTCCTTTTCCAACTCGTTGATCCGCTCCTGCCAGTAGAAATCAATCAGCTTATGCATCCGCACGCAGGTGACCTTGTCGATGCAAACCAGCATCGCCTTGCCGGTCTCCCAGCCGGTCGAGTAATGGCGCACAAAGTCCCGTGCCACCTGGTCAAGCCGTTTGCCGGCGGTAATGATGTGGTAATCCCGCTTCAGCTCCTTCTCCAGCCGTTGTTCCACATCGATATTATCGCTTTCCAGCTCCTCCAGCTTGGCGGCGATCCGCTCGTTCAAGTCACCAATGGCCACGCCCAGTTTCTCGCCCCTGGCGTCATAGTAAAGCGGCACCGTGGCCTGGTCGTCCACCGCCCGCCCAAAGTCATAGGTCGAGACATATTCGCCGAAGACCCGGCGGGTAATCTCATCATCCTTGAACAGGGGCGTGCCGGTAAAGCCGATATAACTGGCATTGGGCAGGGCGTTACGCAGATTAAGAGCCAGAGTGCCGTACTGAGTGCGATGGGCCTCGTCGGTGATGACGATGATGTCGTCCCGGTCACTGTACGGCTGTTCCGGCTCCACTTTCAGATTGAATTTCTGGATCAAGGAAAAGATGTAGGCCTTGTGCTGAGTCAGCAGGGTGTTCAGGTGCCGGCCACTGGCGGCCCGACACGGTTCCTGATCGCTCACCACACCGCAGTTGGCAAAGGTCTTGTAGATCTGGGTATCGAGATCATCCCGGTCGGTCAGAACCAGAAAGGTGAAGTTGCCGCCCAGCTTGCGGTGTACCTTGCGGGTGAACATCACCATCGAGTAGCTCTTGCCCGAACCCTGTGTATGCCAGAAGACCCCCAGCTTGCCCTGCCGTGCCGTCCGGTCCCGGACCGAGGCAATGGCCCGGTTTACGCCCAGGAACTGGTGGTTGCGGGCAATGATCTTTTTGGGTTCCCCGGCCGTCTCATCAAAGAGAATGAAGTTTTCCACCAGGTCGAGGAAGTTGCGCTTCTCGCAGACGCCCTTGAGCAGCGTCTCCATGTCCACGGCTCCAGGTGCTTCCTCCTCCAGCCGTTTCCATTCGTTGAAATGCTCCCAGCGGCTGGTGATGGAACCGATCCTTGCCTTTTCACCATTGCCGAACATGACGATGGCGTTGTGGTGGAACAGGTGGGGAACGGTATCGCGGTAGTCGGAAAAATTCTGCTCGAAGGCGGTCTTCAGATTCTTGTGGATATTCTTGCACTCGATGAACAGAAGAGGCAATCCATTGACAAAACCGATGATATCCGCCCGCCGCCGGTAGAGATCCCCTTTCACCCACAACTCACGCACACATAGAAAATCGTTGTTTTCCGGGGTCTCAAAATCAACAGCCTTCAGCCGTTGCCGGACCCGTTCGCCCCTGTCGTTGCGAAAGGCGACCTGCACCCCGTCGCGCAAGAGAGCATACTTTTCGCGATTGGTTGCTGCCATGGTCTGGGAGGCCATGGTGGCGGTGATCTGACGAATGGCATCGTCATAAGCGCCATCAGGCAAACCGGGATTCAGGTCAGCCAGCTTGGTTCGCAATATCCGGGTAAGCACCACCTCACGGTCCGAGGTTCTCCCCAGAAGGCTATCCGGCCCGAGGTCCTCGTTGTTATGGGCATACACCGACAGCCACCCGAGCTGCTGCTCCAGGTACTCGGCAGTCGTTTGCTGGACGAGGGTGTCTTCGGTGTATCCTGATATCGGTGTCAAACCGTCCCCTTCTTCATTTATAGCTCGATTCCCATTTCACCAAGGAACCTGGAAGGCTGTTTGGCCCACCCGAAAACCTGTGCGGAATAAGTTATTGTCAGGCTTTCCTGTGCGCGTGTGATGGCGACAAAACAGTTTCGGCGCTCCTCCTGCATTTCAAGGGAACTGTCACCTTTCTTGACGGCAGCCCAACTGGGTAGCTGATCCTCCACCAAACCCATGAGATAGACATGCTCGAATTCCATTCCTTTAGACGCATGGATAGTGAAGCAGGGGATCGCCTCTGGTGGCTTCGGCGGTGTCTTGGAGGTAAGGTCGAGTTCGTGAAGCAACTGATGCAGGCTCACGTCCTCTCCTTCGAATTTCTTGATTATTTCAGCCAGAAGAATTTTCCAGACATCTCGTTCTTCATCGAATTCGTTGAAGGCGTTTTCATCCGGCCGCGATGAATCTTGACAGGCTTCCGCCCAGTTAAACAATTTTTCAGCGAAACCACGGTAATTCAGTGAGTTCAAAAGCGGCTT
This sequence comes from Desulfobulbus sp., assembly GCA_028684915.1. Next base: position 8,261 of record JAQUEZ010000073.1, on the reverse strand, counting down.
GATGTCTACTTCAAGCAGACGACTTGTCCGTTCCTCAATGGCTTCACGGAGTTTTACCTCGTCAAGCCATGAACGTAGCAAGTCCTTCCCGTCAGCAGATGCACGCGAAAGAACTGGAGCCAGCTCAATGCTGATGCCTTCGAGTTCGTAAAACGCCTTTGAAAGACGTGCAAGCGACTGTTTGTCATCCTGGGAACTCACAAGACGAAGGATGGCGTGCAGCATTCTCAAGGGAGCGCTTTTGAATTCGTCCTTGCGAGCCGCGAAGTAAACAGGAACTCCAGCCTCTACAAGCTTTCTACCAGCCAAATCAAGTAGCTTTTTTGTGCGGGCGAGAACTGCGCAGTTTGTTCGCTCTTTCGTACTTCTCTGCACTATGTCTTGCGCGATCCATACTGCCTCCTCATCCATGGAGTTAAACTGGAACACACGCACGACATCGCCGCTTTCACCCTGTTTGACTGCTTTCAAAGGTCTTTTACCGGCAGAGCGGTTTAGGTTCTTTTCAATCAGGGCGTTGGCCAGCTCAATGACCAGCGGCGGACAGCGGTAGTTTTCCGGGAGCTGCAACTCAGAGACACCGAAGTCATCCCGTAGCTCCTGTATTCTTCTGGGATTAGCGCCATTCCATTGGTAAATGATCTGATCGTCGTCCGCCACGACAAACAGTGTGGAAGGATCAGGCTGAGCGATAAGCGAGAGAATCCGGTATTGGGAATGATTGGTGTCCTGGAACTCATCAACGAGGATGTGTCTGAAAACCTTGCGGACATGCTTGACCAGAAAAGGGAATTTGCTCAGAAGCTCAAGAGATTCGGCTATCAGGCTCGGGAAATCAAGGGAATTTGTCCGGCGTAGCGCTTCACGGTAGGCGATGTAGACACGGGCCAACGGATTGGCGTTTTCCACGTTAGCTTGCTGGAGCAGGACTTCTGTCTGATCTGGTGGGACGCATTGCTCAAGAAGCCGTGTGACCGCAGGCAGGAGCTGTGCGGCTTTGAAATGGTCAGGAAGTGAATAGGTCAGGTCCTTGCGGAGCAGTCCAAGAACATCATCAAGCAACGCTTCGCGGTCCGCGTCGTTGGAAAGAATTTGGAAATCAGGGCGGAAGCTGAGATGGTTGCCATGCTGCTGAAGAAGCTCGGCAGCGTAAGAATGGAAAGTGGTTAGCCGTACTCGGCCAAACTCACCGGGTGCAAGTTCCTCTACTCTGCCGCGCATCTCGGCGGCGGCCTTGTTAGTGAAAGTAAGTGCCAGAATCCGAAAATGTTGTCCAGCGGACTGTTCAAGAATCCTAGCAATACGACATGTCAACACCCGCGTCTTCCCAGAACCCGGCCCGGCCAGCACAAGAAGAGGCCCCTTGTCCCACAACACAGCCTCACGCTGATTTTCGTTAAGCGAGGATAAATCAATCATTTCATTCAACCTCCGGCCAGTTGGACAACGCGGGCGATGATGTCCTTGATTGTCTGAGGGATGGTAGCGGCTCCACGCTGCCGGATCTCCTGTATCAACGCCTGGGCAAATGCTGGTTTGCCGCCCGCCTGCTTAATGGCCGCCTTGATCAGTAGTTTCGTTCTTTTTCCGTCGTCGCTTCCAGCTTCAGTCGCAATCTGACCTTTACGTGTTGTCGTTACCATGTTTTCGATAAATCCGTCATATCCATTACGCCAGAACTCATGCTCGATATCGGCATGGATTAGCGTCCGGGCACGGTCCGCAAGAGTTTCACCTGTCGCAATGTAGTTGTTTGCACGATTCACATAGTCGATACCAGCTTGATCTCCATCGGCCATCAAAAACCACTGAATTCCCAATGCACTGGCAAATTTCATAAACGGCTCGCCCTTTTCTATGACCTGACTTATTTCCAGAACTGAAAAACTGATTTGATCCTGGGAATGTCCCATCACATCGAAAAGCAGTGGCATGAGGTGGTAATCTGATTCGCCTTCCACCAGCAGCCAGCAACGGGAGAAAAGATAATGCCCTTTGGCGAGGCGAATGCTGTAGTCAATTGCTTGAAGCTCTCGGCCCGTGAATGTGCTGTTCCCTACTCGACCGACTCTTGTTTCCCCATTGTGCTTATATAACCTTCGCAGCGCCATGACCGGAACCCGCGAGACCAAATCGCCGGAATGACTTGTGACGAGAATCTGACCGGTCATGCTTTCTAAAAAGGAGCCCAAAGAGCGAATAGCCGAGGGATGAAGATGCGCTTCGGGTTCTTCCAGAGCCAAAAGTGAAGTTGCTTCAGGAGCGTAGGACTCAGCCAGGTTGGCGGCAGTAAATGCCTGAAAAAGCATCAGCACGGCGAGGCTCTGGGTGCCTTCACCATGACGGTGCAGAGGGAGCTTTGCGCCGTAACACGATTTCAGATGGACCTGGATTTTCCCGACCATGTCGAAGACCCGGGTCGGAATCGCTTCTAAGACTACTGGTTCGGCGGAATCCAGCGGTACGAGTCGCCCCGCGTCGGCGAGCTTGTTCGTTACTTCGGTCAGCCCGGCATTCGCGCCAATAACCGATGTGTTGACCTCCCGGAGCATTTCCTCGATCTTTTCCCGCTGATCATCGGGGAGTTGGATGGATTTGAGAAATCCACTCCAGAACTGGCCGCGTTGCCCGAACTCCTGTGAGGCGTCACGAAGGGCAGACAGGAAGAAGAACGGCACAAACCGAGTAATTAGATTGAGCGGTGTCGCGTTCTTGAGATTAAGCTCCGCGCCACTGTTATTTAGAAAGGCCCATTTGGTTTCAAAAGAACTTGATTCAAATTGGTAGCTCCCTTTTGCCTGCAACCAGATATGATTCAGGCCGTCCGTGTCCAACTGAATCACTTCGCTCATCTGCTGGACAACCGTGTCGGGCCATTCGTTTTCCTGCTCCTCGCCGAAATGTAGGGTAATCAAAATCGGGTCGGCCGTTTGCGGTGTTGCGTCTGCGGCCTTCAGATGAAAATCGTATTCAGTAAACCGGCCATCTCGCCGGACGCCAAAACCGCGCGTCAGAACGAGCCGGATAGCCTCCAGCACCGTTGACTTGCCTGTGTTGTTTTCACCAATGAGTACCGTCAAGCCATCAAGGGGCAGATGCAGCGAACGAACACCTCGGAAGTTTTCTATTGTTATCTCTTTCAGTTTCATACCGCCACCTCACCGTTCATCAGTTTGGGTAGGAGGAGATCGCGGGCTTTGGCAAGTCGCGCATTACTAATCGTCAGGTTCTCTATTTGGTCAAAAGCTGGCTTGGCGAAATCAGAGAACAGCTCCAGCAGTCGCTTGGATGGAATAACGACTTTGATTCCAGAAAATTTTGATTTATTCACATTGGCCATGGTCGCACCGCCACCCATTCCTTCAAGCAAAGGCTTCAATTCCTTCGCCATGAAGTAAGCCCAATATTTGACTGAGTCGCTGGCAGGAACGATGCTATTGATCTGCTGGTTAGTTTGTGCTGGCGAAGCGTTGAATGCCACAGTTCCAACTGTCCCTATGCAAGAAACAAGAATCGACCGTGGTGGTAGTGTCTTGTTGGGTTGGGTTTTAGCCCCTTCTTCCGAAAGCGACTCCTCTGTATGAACAACAATTGCGTTGCCGTGCATGTCTGGAGTTTTAATGAAGGGTAAATCGTTGCCGAAATTCTCCACCTTCTTTTTGCTGGGAGTCTTTCCAGTTATGACTTCTCCCAAGTCACCTATCGTCCCAGTTTTCCACCCCTCCGGGACACAATCGATGATTTGGGTGTGTTCGTGGCCGGGGAAGCGGAGGAGGACGAACCATTCCTTGTAGAGCAGCCGGGCTGCCTGCTCCAGCAACTGTATCCGCCGCCGGTTGTTTTCGATCAGGTCGTCGTAGGCGGAGAGTACTATGCCAATTTTCCTTTGCGCAATGACACTTGAGGGAACAGAAACTTTGACTCTATAAATACGCTCCGGTGCGGTATGCCTGACCTTTGTCCCGGTGGCGCTACCACTTATCTGAGTTCTAACTGGTCGAGTATTGAAGAGGTGATACAAAAATCTTTTGTCAAAAAGTGACTCATCACGCAGTTGAACCAAACCTAACCTTTGATTGTGGAGGTACTTTCCGTTTTCTGGGATTAAAGCTGAACTTCCAAGAAGACCTGGTCCCTGTTCAGTCATCGCAACAATTAAATCACCTTCTGCCAAAATGTAGCCTTCTGGTATGTCCCCAATGTAGAACCGATCTTTGCCGGGCCGGAGTCGAAATCCCCCATGCTCGTTGAAATTGCCAGGAGTGAGAACTATCTTTTCACCATTATCAGAGAAATGCTGCCCTTTGAAAGCGAAGCCGTGTTTGACATGGATGGCGTCGCCAAGTTGAATTTCACGCCAGCTCATACCCCCAGCTCCTCAAAATTCCAATTGATGGTCGCCGCCAGTTGCGCCGCCTCGGCGTTCAGGGGCGCCAGCCCAACAAGGATGCAAGCCCCCCTTGCACAAAGAGTGAAACAGCCTGCTTCATGATTGTTCATTGCCCGCCCTCCAACACACTCTTGCCCTTTGCGGTCAGTCGGTATTTCTGGGTCGGACTTGTCGGAGAATCCGGCTGGGTCATTTCGATAAAAGCTCCTGCAAGCGCCGGTTCCAGATAGTTTCTGGCAAACGTGACTCGATCTTTCAGGCCGACTGCTTTCATGAGCTCCGCCCTGCTTGCTTCACCCATACAAATGGCCAGCAACTTTCTTACTTGCTGGGTTACTTGCTGGGTTACTTGCTGGGTTGCCGGATCGACTCGTCCGGTTGTCAGGGGTTTCGAGGTATCAGCCTGTATACGATGCAGCTCCGCCAGATAGATGGTGAAGCGCAGGCGCAGGGCGATTTCTTCAATTTTCGGTTCCGGCAGGCCCAGTTCTTGGGCCTCGGCAAAGATGCGGCGCACCCCGGTGCCCCACTGTTCGATCAGGCCCAGTTCCTTGAAAACGCGGGCAATGACCGGATTACGAATACGGGAGGCGCCCTGTTTCATCTCTTCGATGGTCAGGCCGGGCAGAAGGATGCCCATGCTTTCCACCTCAATGCGGTCGTCGAGAAAGACAACCCGGATGGGAGCGCCACGCTGCGAGTAGTCGCTGTGCACCAGGGCGTTGATGATCATTTCGCGTAAGATCCCCAGCGGGATGCTCCAGACATCCTTGCGGCGCACCTCGGAGAGATCCGCGCCCCGGTAGGCGTGTTTTTTCAGAAACAGCATGACCTCGTCAACGGCCTGCGGCAGCGGCATGTCGATATCGATATGGTCAAAAATGTCAATTTTCTCGGTGCCGATGAAACGGCCGCATTGAATCCAGGCATCGGAAAAATGCTGCGTACGCTGCCTGCCAAAGAGGAGAATTCCACCCTTGGTCGGCACCAGTTTCTTCTGATAAGGGGTCAGCAATTTCAAGGTGAGCAAGGCCTGCTCGTCCAGCTCCCGGATGGCGCCAAAGGCAGCCTGCGCCGCGTCGATATCCAGATCGTGGGCAGACAACTCCGGCATGGGCAGTTGATCAAAGGAAACGCCTTCAACGGAGCGGCGCAGTTCGGCGATCAGTTCCCGGTCGGCCAGGCGAGTAGTGGAGCCGAGCCGGACGTAGACGCCGGTTTCTGGCCCTTCTGCGCGAAGGTAATGGGGCCGGGAATTGCTCAGGAACACCTCGATCACCAGCAGGGTTTTGCCATCGACGGTGGTCATTTCGACATTAGGCACCAGGCGGGGGCTGATGGAATCGGCGATCAGATTGCAGAGCCGTTCCTCCTCGTCCAGCGGGTTGTCGATTCCCACCGGTTCCCGCGTCTTGTCCGCCACGCCGATGATGATCCGGCCGCCGGCGGTATTGGCAAAGGCCACCAGCGTCTTGAGGAGATTGCGCGGGGAGGAGAGATCGCGCTTGAACTCCAGGGTCTTGCCCTCATCGGCCTTGAGCAGTTCGGCGATGGTCATATCCCCAGCTCCTCAAAGTTCCGTTTGATGGTGGCTGCCAGGGTGATGGCTTCGGCGTTGAGGTCTTCCAGTTCAACGTGGATTTCACGCAGGGTTTCCTCGAAATCGAAATCCTCATCCTCCACCTCGGGAGCAACACCGACATAGCGACCGGGGGTGAGGCTCCAGTCGTTAGCCTCGATCTCGGCCCGGTCTACCAGTTTGACCAGCCCCTCCACATCGCGGAACTGGGCTTCAGGGAAACGTTCGGTGAGCCAGCGGGCCTGCTTCCAGAAATAACGGACCTGTTTGAGCTGTTCCACTGCTAGGGCGCGGAACTCATCGGCCGCTTTGCGGGCGCGGGTGATATCGCGATTTACCCAGTCATCATGCTCTTTGGCACTACATTCCTTCTCACAGGTCTCGATGACCCGGCCGATTAGTTTGAACAGCAGATCGCTTTGCTTGATCAGGTCGCGGCTCTTTTCCGCCAAAGAGGCAAGCCGGTCCACCGCCTTCTTTAACTCGCCGTTGCCGGTCTTCTGGGGTTTCCCGAGAGCCTCCTGAACGGCAACATCCTTGGCAAAGAGGGCGACGTCATTTTCAAAGTCCGGCAGGGCCTTGTTCAATTCCAGCAGCGATTCCATCTGGGGGCCGTCTTCAGGCAAACTCTCCAAAAAGGGCTGCATCATGGCCAGCAGATCGACTAGGGCGGCGGTGTAGTCCGCTAGCGGCTCCTCGGCTTCACCCGCCGGGTTCTTCTTTTTCAAACACAGGGCAGCCTCGTCCAAGGTGCGGCGGCAGTAACCGGCCACCAGGTCTAGATACTTGTCGGTCTGCCCCCGGTAGAGCCAGACAACGGCCAGCAGGTTCTTCTCCTGCTCAGGGCTGAAATCGTAGATCTTGCGAGTCACCTTGCGATAGACGTTGCGGGCGTCGAGCATCAGCACTTTGTCTTTATGCTCTTTGGGCTTGTCACGGTTCAAAAACCAGAGTTCGCAGGGGACAGTGCGGGTGTAGAAGAAGTTGGAACGGATGGCGATCATCACATCGACATCGCCGGTCTCGACCAACTTCCTGCGGACATTGGCCTCGCCGCCCCCGGCGCTGGAGGCCTGGGACGACATCACGAAACCGGCCCGGCCTTGGGCGTTCAGATAGCTGTAGAAATAACTGATCCAGACATAGTTGCCGTTGCTGACCTTGCCCTTCTTGTTGACGCCGGGGAGCCCAAAGGGCAGGCGCGGATCGCGCTTGACCTTGTCCGCATCTATCTCGTCCACGTTGAAAGGAGGATTGGCCATGACATAGTCGGCCTTGCCCACCAGTTCGTGCGGATCTTCGTAATAGGTGATGGCCTTGAGGATATCGCCTTCCAGACCATGCACAGCCAGGTTCATCTTGGCCAGGCGAATGGTGGTGGCATTCTTCTCCAGTCCCCGGATGAGCAATTTTTCCGTCGGGCTGTCGCCATGCTCTTCGACGGTCCGGGCGCTCTGCACGAACATACCGCCGGAACCGCAGGCCGGGTCGAGGATGACTCCGTGATCCGGGTCGATCACATGGGCAATCAGGGAGACAATGGAAATGGGAGTGAAGAACTCGCCGCCGTCATGGGCCTTCTGGTCGGCGAACTGGGTCAGGAAGTATTCATAGATGCGGCCAAAGACATCGCCGGAAATCTTCTTCAACTCCTCCGGGTTGAGGGTCCGAAGCAACTGGCCGAGGACATCGTTGTCCAACTCCTGGTATTCGGACTTGGGCAGGACGCCGCGCAGGTTCTCGTAATCCTCCTCGATGGACTCCATCGCCTCGATCAGCGTCTTGGCTCGGTCGGCACTGTCCGGCAGAGACACCAGAGAATCAAACTGTGCTTTGGGCCGCAGAAAGATGGCGCTCTGTTTGGAAAAGTCCTCTTTGGTCAAAGACCGGGTTTTTCCGCCCCGGCTGGGCAAGGTAGGCTCGATCTTACCTTTAACCAGAAGATACCGGCTGTAGGCATGACGCAGAAACACCAGCCCCATGACCGGCAGAAAGTATTCATTACTGGCATAGTTGGAATTGGCCCGCAGAGTATCCGCAGCGTTCCACAGACGCTTTTCAATTGCCTCGATATGTTCAAGTTGCGCCAATGTTGCCCTCAATCACGACGAATGTTAAACGATAAGTTCCGATGTATCTCGGTTCGATATTTGAGCTACCTAAAAGGTCGAGTAGACCGGTTTCTCCAATAAAGACAAGTCATCCATGGAAAGCCCTTTCTTGACGCCTCGCTGCACGCAGCTATTACGTGTTCTTCGTTGTTTGACTTTATCTCACCGTTGATTCCGGCCC
>JAQUEZ010000310.1 GCA_028684915.1 Desulfobulbus sp. | reverse complement strand
CAATTAGTTGGCAAAAGGAATAATGAGCGACTGACGACCAACGAACAGAACTCCATATCTATTTAGATTTATTGAAATTCCTTTTTGTTAGCGTACGATAAATTCCGAATTCTGAGGCGACCCCTACACCATAAATCCTTGGACTATCTGTCCATTAAGAGAACATAGGGGTTAAAAAATCAAATTTAGCACGTGTTGATTATCGACCTTTTCCAGACGACATTTACATCCGAAAGAGCGTTGGAATCTGTTTATTTGATTACAGCAACTGCGTTTAAACTTTAAAACGTTTTACCAGGCTTTCCAATTGATTAGCCAATTCTGCCAAATCTTGAGCACTATCCTGCACCTGCCGGCTTCCACCCTCTACCTGGCTTGACTGTTCATTGATACCGGTTATATCACGGGTGATATCCGCTATAACAATGGTACTTTGGCTTACATTTTCATTGACCTCGGCGATACCTTGAGATGTCTGCGCAATATTGCCTGCTATCTCACTCGAGGCGGTTGACTGTTCTTCAACTGCGGTAGCAATTCCATTAATAACCCTATTTATCTCAGCGATAACCTCCGTTATTTTCCCAATGTCCTCAACGGTTGTGGCGGTAGTATTCTGCATCTCGTTGATCTGGTTTTTAATGTCAACAGTGGCAGCAGCGGTCTGCCGAGCAAGTTCTTTGATCTCGTTAGCGACAACTGCAAATCCCTTGCCTGCTTCACCCGCCCTCGCGGCTTCAATGGTAGCGTTTAAAGCCAGCAAGTTTGTTTGTTCTGAAATTTCGGTTATGGTTTCGGTCACCCGACTAATCTTTTTTGCTGATTCTCCCAGTTCGGCCATTTTATCAGTAGCCAGTTGGGATTGCTTAACCGCCCCCTCTGAAATAGAACGAGCCTTTTCCGCGCTCTGAGCAATTTCGTTAACAGTCGCCGTCATCTCCTCGGTAGATGAGGCTACCATATTGACATTATTTGTAGATTGCTCCATTGCCGCAGAAACCGATTGAATATTAGCACTCATTTCCTCAGTAGCTGTAGCAACCATACCTGCCTTATCCGATGTGTCACGGGCTGCGGATGTGAGTTGTTTAGAAACAGCGGCCAAATCATTCGATGAAGTCGTGAGCTTATTGACACCACCAATAATCTCTCGGATCATGCCACCCAATTGTTCGGCCATCATATTGAGAGCTTTCGCCATAGTACCGATTTCATCTTTTTGGTTAATATCCAACATCGAGGTAAAATCACCTTTGGCCATAATTTCAGCAAGTGCAGATGCCTTAGTCACTGGAGAAGTGATAGATCGTATAATGAAAAATGCAAGCAGACCGCCGAGTACAACAGAAGTTATGAGCAACACGCCAATAATAACCCTCGTTTCTCCTGCTTCCGAGGATGCATCTTTCCCCACTTTTTTTGCCAATTCAGTTTGCTGTACAATCAAATCATCAACGCCTTTGAGGTAAGCTCTCTGTATCTTTCGAAGCTCTTTATATAAAAGGCTTTTGGCTTTTTCGATTTCCCCATTTTTAACCATCTCAACATAAGCTTGCGTGGTTTGTATATAAATAGGTCGGAGATCTGTTACCTCTTTTAACTTCGCCCTACTCGCCTCATCTTTTAAATCTTTATCTAACACTTCCAACGATTTAGCGATTGACAATCGACAATTATCCACGCTTTTAAGCTCGTCAATCCAGAATTCACGATCATCGTTAATGATTATATTGCGCAAAGCTCTAGCGATGAGGTTGATATTGCCAATAATCCTGTTGGCTTCTTCGGTATGCACCATATTTTCGGTTACGAGTATTTCCGTTTTAATGTGCAACGATTCAACAACGTACGCGGAATACCCCCCCACTATCATTATCAGGACCAGAATGATCCCAAATCCTAACCCAAGCCGTGAACCAATTTTGAAATTTTTTAGCATTTAGATTTCCTTATAATGACTTCGTTAATGTACGAACTAGGTGCAACCAGAGTGGTTTTTTTCATCCTTAGCTACACAGGAACAACTTCATGCTATTGACTCATAATGAATTTCTAATGTCAACAAATATTTGTATTTTAATGAAGATACATAGGCAATCCGTGAAAAAATCGATTCTATTTTTATTTACCAACAGATTGAGAGGCTATCGGAATCATTTTGGTTACAGCCCCCTCCGAAGGGGGCCAAAACCAACAATCACGACGTTTCAATGGCCTATACACCCCAGATATAAGCGACACAATAAATCACACCTCAACGCAGAGCGCGCGGTTACCAGCCCCCCTGGACAGATCAAAGTTGTCATGAATCAGGTTGAAGATGTATTTGCAACCGGCTACCGGCTGCCGGGCAAAAATCATTCCCTAGGCAAGGCGATTGCCTTCCCCCATTACGCCAATCTCTGTAACCGTCCTATCCGTAAGTAACAGAGCCGTGACTCGGTGCAGGTGTTTCGGAGAGTGTATGGTTGGACGGGGGGTTCCTGTTACTGAGAACAGCTTGGCATATCAGTCAGGTGGCGATATTCATCCTTTTCGATTAGCGTTCTCAAGGCAACAGTCACATTAGCAAAGCAACCGGTGCAGAAAATATTAAACCAAGGACAAACGCCGTATAAGCACCTCAGTATTTCTACACGGCTCCCCATACTCTCATTGTTTTTATTTGCAAAAAAAATATAATGTTCAGTTGTTCGGTAGACTTCACCCTCAATAGCAATATATACACATAACATGCTGATATAACAGTGATAAATTAGAAAAAACCCTGGACTGAAAATCCGTGTGTCCCTGGTTCAAATCCTGGTCTCGGCACCAGCAAACGCAAGGGGTTGCAGCTTTTTTAGCTGTAACCCCTTTTTTGTTTCCTGTCAGTCTCCGGTCAATCTGAATATCGTTCAGATCACCATCCAACAAGCTGTTATCATTGAGTTTCACCGCACAACCTTCCGCTCCGCTCTCCTTTCATAGCCCATAAAACCTTGAGTTCGAAGGTTATCGCCCGACAACTACACTCTTCAACAAATTGCAGATGCCCTCGTATAAAGAGCGATTTGACCAAACAAAGCGGTCAGATTCAGCTCAAATCTCCGGTCGCCCTCCGGTCAACTGCAGTAGAAAACACACATCAACTGTGGAGAAACCTCAAAAGATGCTGGGGTCGCTTTACTGGTCAATCGGCTCCAATCTCACCCCATTATCTGCATTTTGCGCCAGATTCAACGGCAGCAGATATCCATCTTCACAGAGCCACTGAATCTGTGTATCCAGCGCTAAAAACAGACCCAAAACGTTCTTGCTGAAGATAACGGCAAGTTGGGATGGATTAATGCCACCTTCGGCCAGCGTTCCATCAGCAACCACGACTTCGGGATCAACCCGAAACTCACCCACCGGCGCATCTTCTTCACCATTTTCCTGCCCGTACACCAGCACCTTCAAATCGATGCTGTCATAATGAACGTCGCGGATCATGGAGATACGAACGACGGAGAGATCCGGCATTAAATCCTCGTCGGCTTCGACAAACGCCTGTTCAAGATCCAGGAGCCCAATGCATGTCAGTAACGGTTTCGTTGCCATACTATCCTCCAATAAAAAAGGCCGATCCCTGAACACAGGAACCGGCCAAAATAGTTTTGATGTAGATGTTTTATATTATACGATTAATACCCGCACAGGGTACAGATCACTCTGACGGAAGGACCGTTGAGAATAATGATATTGTTGCCCAAGTTGTGTCCCAAGGTGACGCGGTGACCGCAATCAAGGAGGAACTTTTCCCCACAATGTTGCTGAAAAATCTGCTTCAGATTTTCAACAGGTTGATAGTCGGGCGTCTTGGATTCCGTTGACATGGTGACCACATAAAAAAGGCCAATTCCTGCGCAAGGAATCGGCCCTATTGGTTGATATGAATGTCCTGGAAAATCAGGGAATACTGGCCTTTTTCCCTTCTCGGCAATAGCTTGGCAAAAGTCGGTTTACTTCCGCCACAGTAGTTTTATCCACAAAGACGTTGAGTTGCCCAAGAAGCAAAGCCATCATGGCAAGATCATCGACATACCCACCGGGAAGAAAATCAGGGATAGCGTCTATCGGAGAGATGAAATAGACGAGTGCGGCAATGGCGCTGCCCTTAGCCCACACCGGAATATCGGATTCCTTCAAAAGGACATAGAGGGTCAGAGCGGATCGCAGCACAGCACAGCCAGCATTCTTTGGCATCTGGCCGATCTTTTTCATCAGATCACTGTCAGAAAACGAATCGTTATCGGCCATAATCACTCCAGCTTTCCTATTCTTGGGATTTCACGCGCCATCTTCACCACCCACAGATCCTCAAGTTCGCAATCCACCTCCAGGTATCCAGTTTTCAAGGATTTCAGATTCGGGATTGCAAATGGCCCCTCACCGCACGATTGTTGGGGTTACCCCATATAGCCGGATATATGGCTATGTGCTTGTTCTCCATCCCCGCTTTCACCTCTTTCCCTAACTTCCTCGCAAGAACTCGAAAAACCGATAGAATATAAGGTTTTACCTGTTCAAAACGATGGAGAGTGGTATTCTCCCCCAACCAATTACTTGTTTTTGATAATAGCGCCCAATGGTTCGCCGTAACCATTGAGGCAAAACGGCCCAAGAACGTTGTGTCCATGAGAGAGTTTTCTTGGATGGTATCCTGAAAGGAGCTGCGAAGTGAAAGCGACCGAAGCCAAACTGCTGAGCTTTTTGCAGAAAGCCCCGCAATTCATCATCCCGATCTATCAACGCACCTATTCTTGGACCGACAAACAGTGCCGACAACTCTGGGGCGATATTTTACGCGCTGGCTCGAACGACGCCATCACGGTCCATTTTATCGGCTCTATCGTATATGTGGAGCAGGGCCTCTCGCAGGTTGTACACCAAGCCCCGTTACTTGTCATTGATGGTCAACAACGCCTTACTACAGTGTCGCTGTTGGTCGAAGCCTTAGCCCGCGCTTTGGGAGACACCGAGCCCGTTGATGGCTTCTCCGCCACGAAACTCCGCCATTACTATCTATCCAACCAACTCGAAAAGGACGACCGCTATTTCAAACTGCTGCTCTCACAGACCGATGACGCTTCCCTTAAAGCTATTATCAAAAACGGTGAACAGCCCAAGGAACCCTCGTTGCGAGTCACCCAGAACTTCAAATTGTTCACTGATCTTTTAGCAGAGCAAAAAGACAACTTGGCCCCGATCTGTCGTGGCCTTGCCAAGCTGATTATCGTAGACGTTGCCCTCAGCCGCGACCAAGACAACCCTCAGCTCATCTTTGAGAGCATGAATTCTACCGGCAAGGAGCTGAGTCAGGCCGACCTAATCCGCAACTTCATTCTTATGGGCCTTGAACCTGCTCTTCAGAACAGCCTTTACAAAGATTTCTGGCGACCAATGGAGCTGGATTTCGGTCAAGAAGCTTACGGCACCCAATTTGACAGTTTCATGCGCCACTACCTCACCGTTAGAACCGGTGACATCCCACGCGAGAGGGACGTGTATGAGGCCTTCAAAGACTACTCCCGCACAAAACCCGTCATCGAGGCGGGAATCGAAAGTCTCGTTAAGGACATACGCGACTTCGCCCGTTACTTCTGCGCCATGGCGCTAGGGGCAGAAAAAGATGCCGCCCTCAAACTCACATTCCACGATCTCCGCGAACTGAAAGTTGAGGTAGCTTACCCCTTCCTGCTTGAGCTGTACCATGACTATGCGGACAACGTCCTTAGCGCAGCCGACTTCGCCGCTGCGGTACGGATGATCGAGGCGTATGTGTTCCGCCGCGCTATCTGCACCATCCCAACCAATTCAATGAACAAAACCTTCGCCACCTTTGGCAAGGTGCTTAAAAAGGATCGCTATCTTGAAAGCATCAAGGCGCATTTCCTAATGCTGCCTTCTTATCGCCGCTTCCCCAATGATGATGAGTTCCGCCGTGATCTGCATACCCGCGACCTCTATAATTTCAGGAGCCGGAGCTATTGGTTACGACGACTGGAAAACTACGGGCGCAAAGAGCGTGTGGCTGTCGATGAATACACAATCGAACATATCCTGCCCCAAAACCCTAATCTCTCGGCGGCGTGGAAAGAGGCACTAGGCACGGAATGGGAGCACGTCCAACAACAATGGTTGCACACCCTTGGTAATCTTACCCTCACAGGCTATAACACCGAATATAGCGACCGTCCCTTTACCGAGAAACGCGACATGACCGGCGGCTTTAAAGAAAGCCCGCTCAAGCTCAACGCGGGGCTAGGGCTGCTGGAAACGTGGAATGAAACAGCTATAAAAGAACGTGCCAGTCGGCTTGCCGATCAGGCTATCACGGTCTGGGATTCCCCCAAACTTGATGACGCGACATTGAAAGCCTATCTTCCTGAAAAGGTGAAAACTGCCGGTGAGTACACTATCGACGATCATCCATATCTTTCCGCTAACGGCTTGCGTGACGTGTTCAAGGCTTTCCGCAAGGAAGTGCTCGCTCTTGACCCCTGTGTGAACGAGGAGTTTCTGAAACTGTATGTGGCCTATAAAGCAGAGACAAACTTTGTGGACGTCGTGCCACAAGCCAAACGACTAAGGTTGAGCCTGAACATGCCTTTTAATGAAATCAACGATCCGAAAGGCATTTGCAAAGATGTCACGGCACTTGGCCGTTGGGGAAACGGCGATGTCGAAGTAGAACTTAAATCAATTGACGAAATA
>JAQUEZ010000309.1 GCA_028684915.1 Desulfobulbus sp. | reverse complement strand
AAGTCCCACAAGCCTTTAAATCTGAGAAGGGACCAGGACCACTTGCGGGAGTATACCTCTTGCACACCGATTGTCAGCAGATCGCCTTTGCAGGGCATCTTTTTTTCTTCTGGCGTCCTTTTTAACGGTTTTTTGGTTTGTCTGTTACTCACACGAGCAAGTGGTCGATTTGGCAGGTTCGACACCTCCCCAAAATCAAGGTTAGAAACTGTGTTGAAATTTGGGAGGTCGAAAATTTGCTAAAACCCTTGCCAATGGCGTATTTATGCAAAATCCTATAGGACTTTTGTGTCGTTTGTTTAAGTGTACCCAAAAGCAAAGCTCGGTTTATGACCCTTCGGTAGTGTTAGAAATGGCGCCTATCTTGTGAAAATCTAGCCATGGCCACAAAGACAATTCGAGTTTTTGAAGTAATTTTGCGAGGTCGGGTTGCAACTGTATTAATCTGAAAATTTCTTTATGTTCGTCTGTGTCAGGACGTTTACTATTCAAATCTTCTTTTAAACCTATCAATTGTCCAAGCGTGTATTTTATTTCAGTCAGTGCTTTATGTACGTTCGAGTTTTCACCAAATAAAAAGATAGATTCTCTATAGGCTCTCACAAATTCAGTCTCGCGCTCCCTAATTTCTACATCGGTTCTTTTTTCGGGTTTCATATAAATCAAACAGTAACTTAGCGTTTTGTCATAAACCGCAAAACGTCGATTATACAAATTAAGTCTAAGTTGGGATCTATTTATTGAGAGTTGTACCCATGCAATAACCAAGATTACGAAAGAAATTAATATTGGAACAAAGGTAAGTAAGCTCATAGTATCTTTTAACTCAAGAGGACAGGCCATAAACGTTTCTCCGTAATTGGGGTCTGCTCACGAAACGGGTACACAGCAAGGCGCTCCATTGTTAAGCGCCACTCTTGCAAATTGCAAAGCGGGCCACTCAAGCTTAGCGAGCGCTTGGCTGAGTAGTAGTGTTGGCCCGAAAACTCAATCATTATCGAGACGTCGGAATTTTCGGCGATTCCGGCTTAGAACCACATCTTGTGGATAATCATTTACTCTCCTTTGGTCCCTAGTAAAAATCCTCACACCTCGTCAAAAATATTAGGTATGAATTTGGCAATAAGCTGCTCCAATTTCTTGCCGTTTATAAGTTCGGTGCCAGTATGCTTGGCTTCTTCTTTGGCCTGAGGGGTGAAGCCTGATGTCGTAACCAATATTTTTCTCTTGGCACCCCTGGTGACAGCAAAGCTGTGTAATCGTTGAATTGGTTCGGATGAAACATTATTCTTTATATACCGCTTGCACTGGACGACTGTGCTATTGCCATCAGCATCCAACCCCATAACATCAACCCCCCTATCTCCGGAACGTCCTAGCAATGCTAGTTTTGTATAACCTTGGGCTGCAAGCAATTGGGCGATAAAGGCTTCAAATCCATAGGGGTCTAACGCCAGTACATGGGTTAAGCCTTTTGGAAGGGTGGGAAGTGGCCGACGACGGAAATGACCATCAGGCTGCGCTTCGGCATACGTTTCAATCATTGCTTTAATATCAACCTTTTCGATGGTCGATATCAGTTGACGTGTGCCGTTTTCAACAAACTCGGACAGTTCCAATAAAAACTGGTCGTAAGTGAAAATCTTTCCTTTCAGGGTAAGATCATCTATTATTTGAGGAACGTAAGTGAACAGACGTTCGATAGCAGGAGTATCGAAAAGCTGGCTGGAAAAAGGCGTCTGGAGTTTGGGCAGAAACTGACTTGTTGCAACCTCATCACAATACCTTCCGAATAGTTGGAAGATTCTAGATTCTTCTTTGGGAGAATCGATTCTTTTTAACCCTAAAGACTTAAGCTTATCAGAAAATGCCTTTCTCCACTCGTTATAGAAAAATGCACGTTTAAGGTTTTCCTGGACTTCAACGGCGGTTTGGTAAACGAATTGGTCTAAGTCGTAGTCTCCAACAAACTCCCTTCTTATGCCAGATTCCAAGCGAAGAAAGAGCATCACTACATCTTGGGAAAAAATGTAAGCTGCTGATTGCTGAATTCGCATGGAAGGATCAGAGCTTCCAACATCAATACTCAATAATGGCTCAAAGCCGGCTTTGCGTGCTACCAATTTGATTCGATTGAGGTTGCTCAACCATTGACTAGCCGGAATAGGTCTAAAGAAAAGCGCAACGAATTGATTGGCTTTCAACACGCGATAGCTGCTTTGAAAAAAAACTTCCAAGTCGTTCCACCAACGCTCAATACTATGGGCCTTTTTCCGGGAAGGTGCGTCGGAGACAACCATTTCATTTTCGAGCCTTAGCTTATCTTTCTTTAAATCGTACTTCATCCAGGGATGGTACAATTGGGCACGTTCGAAGTATGCCGTTCCATCGATCCAGGGTGGATCGGTAAATACAAGGTCCACTGAACAGTCACCAATGGAATTGAAAAATTCTCGAAAATCTGACAGTTGGATCGGATTGGTGGAAGGTTTTATTTTATCTGTCAGCGCAAACTTATAGTTTTTCAAGCCCTTCCAACGTTTATGGTAATTATCTTGATAGACATACAACAGATTGTTTTCTCGGAGTTTTTCAGGAGGGCAATGTAGATCCTGACTCTTGCTTCGATAATCCTTATATTTTGCCTGGGGAAGTATTGACAGAAAGACATCTTCCAAAAAGGACTTAATGGTGAGGGAACATTTTATCGTTTGAATGTTCTCCCAAATTATAACAAGTGCCAATTTTGATCTATGCGGAAATAGGGCACCATAAACTGTGAATTCTTTAGAAAGGTTTATACGCGAGTTTTCAATCAAGGTCGTTTTGAAAATAGGATGTGCCGGAAAGGTCGATATTTGGGCAAGATGTTTAGCGTCGTTTTTGTCGAAAAACTTTCCTTTTTTATCGCAATCCGGACATTTGTATTTACCGCGATATTCGATGTTTTCGCCATCCGAACCGAGTCGCTCATGTTCGGTAACATCAGTATATTTCAGTGGGTTGCGGTCATAAAAAAGACTTTTGAATACATGGTCCGCCCCGCAGGGACACCTTGTCCAATATAACTTGTCAAGTTCAGGTTGGATTTTGGCTATTAGTTCTTTGTAGGCTATTTCCAATGCCGCCTTTGGGGGGAGACGCCAGGGAGCGCTTGATAGCCGGTTTGTGTAGGGTTCCCACTCGTTGGCAAGTGCTGTACGGCCCAAAGCTTGAATAGCGTAGGGGTGGATACCGGAGCCCGAGAACGGGTCAGCAACCACACCCTTTGCGGGACACAGGTGGCTTACTATGCACTCCGCTTTGCGCCTGTCCTTCCGGCCAACGAAGGGGAATAATTGATCGGTCTGGGGATTGCCCTTTATGACCGATAATTCTGTAGTCAATGCGCTTACGATATTCCTAACCTTCTTCTGTTCGCTTTCGCTCAAAAGCCAGTACATATCATCTCCAATTATCCATAGAAGGTAGTATTTTGCGGATATCCTTATATGACTGGGATAGTGGGCCGAATAAATGAAATTTCAAGCCAGCCTTCACAATTGCAGCATATTTATCAAAATAAGGGGCGGTATCGGGAAATGGGGCCAATTCATCAAGGATAATTCTGCGAGCCTGTTCAATGGAATACTGGTGTCTGGCTTCCACAGATGTTTTTTTGAATATAAGGATAAGATCGCCGTCAAGCGTTGCACCGGGAGAAGTCACCGTTTTCATTGACCGGCGCTGCTTCGCCATGGGCACAACGTTCAAGATGCTTAAACCATTCGCAGCCGCTTCTGCAGCGATTGCCGCCCAATGTTCGACGCTATGGTCTTGGTAAAACCAGATAAGAGAGCCCTCCGGTTTAAGCAGTTGGGTACACGCCCTTAACCCTTGGCGCAATCTAGGGATATAATCGTTTGAATCGTCAACCCTTGATGGCGCGTCGGTTTTCACAATCTCATGCTTGTATGCGTGTGCTGGCAGTTTCAACCCGATCAACTCAATCCAAAGCGCTGAATACTCCAGATACGGCGCTTGGTCGGAGTATGGTGGGTCTGTAAGGACCAAGTCGGCCTGGCCATGTTGCACATACTTGGGAATCAACGATTGGATGGGTACATTATAAAGCTGCACCCGATCCGATAGCTTCTGCTTATCTTTCCCTGCAACATTAGCCTGTAACCATTCGACTGCGTTTTCAATAGCCTGCAATTTTCTCAGTAGCACCGGTATTGGGTTCCGAGATGTAAGATGTTCCTTGGGACGCCAATAGGGCCATTGTGACGACGCTTTTTTATCGCTTAGACGTAGGAGGGGCAAGGATGCCGACAACAGCAATTTCAGCACGTTCTCGTTCTTCCTGCCATACTTACCGGACGCAATTAGCTGAAGGGCCAAATTGATGGATATTTGGTTTTTATACTCATAATAATGGGCAAGGATCGCGCCATTCGGAATGGCAATCCTTGAATTGGGACGCAGTTTCACGGCTTCAAAATTGATAGGAGTGTTCGATAAAACTGTTGTGGCTTTTTTAGCCATCCAACTAGGGATTGGCTTCTCAACACGTCTACCCTTCAAAGTCTTCCCGCATTTTTTTTTCAGGACAATTTCGGTTGGGATAAGTTCGAAGTTGCCGCCTTCGTATTCTCCTACCGCCAAAAAGCGCTCCCTCTCGACAAAGAAGTCATCGCAATAGTGGAACAAGGGTAACACCCCAGCGCTTAGGTCATCTATAAATTGGTGTGCCGCTTTAATTTTCTCTTTCGGCGATTCCAACAGGTCAACAATGGATTCTGTTACAAAAATCGACAACGGGTTCAGATCGGAGGCGATTACCTTCCTTCCTTCCGAAAGGGCCGCGAAAACTGTTGTGCCGGAGCCAACAAATGGGTCGGCGACAACATCGCCTTTTTTTGAAAATTCGCGGATAAGCTGCCGGACAATATTAAGGGGCTTCCGTGCCCAGTATGGATGAATTAAACCAACAGGTGTATCATGCTCGGGAGAGAGTTTTTCCAGGCTTTCTACGAGGCTTAGGACGTTTTCCAATATAGATCCCTTACAGTGTGCAAATGAACAGAAATTCTTTTACAAGATTATGTCTCGGTTGACCTTGCCCTGAATGTATTATTGATATTTCTTTAATGTCAGCCTTATATCCACTGGCATTGGCAAGGGCAAGGAGTTCACTCTTTCCAGCAAGTGATGTTTCTGCATAACTTATTACAATGTTTGTTTTGTGCGACGCACCTAGCTTGAAGAGATCCGCAAATGCTTTTTTGACTGACGATTTCAACCCGAATTCCGATACAATCCTCCCCTCCCTGTAACGACCAGAGGTTACCGCATCGGTGCGAGGGTTGTATGTCAACATTGGGTAATCGTAGAGGCAAAAGGTGTCAAGCACATGATAGTACCGCGAATAATGTTCCTTGAAATATGGAGGGTCTACATATATCACATGGTTAGGGCCAGGCTTGATCGAACAAAGGGCAACACGGAAGTCACTGTTGTGTATGCAACTAGAAAGAGTCGTCGGTTTGGTTTTGCTTATGCCTTTCAACCTGGTGACAACATCGGAAATGATATTGATAGACCGTTTGTTGATTAGATTTTGCGTGGTACTTGCGGATGAAGGTTTCAGGTATTGAGCCAAATGTGTTGTGCTTGAAACAGCATAAGTCATAGCTGCTAAGGTTGCAGCAATGATGTGAAAAGTAACGTTTTCAGAGTATTGTGACGCCATTTTTCTTAGTAGATCAAGTTGAATACACTGGCGCACGCCAAAATAAGTGTTTGCATAATAAGTTACAAAAAGATCGTATGTCTTTTCGGCTGTTTTTGATAAAATAAATTCTTTGGTCGGAGTTACGATGGGGGTCCTTTCACAAAAAGACTTATACTGTTTCCAGTTTAGCTTGTTGTCCCTGGACTCGGCAAAAAAGTCGTCTTCCTCTTTGGCGTAGGCAGCGATAACTGGACCAAATATGGATGATACTGATATATTGGCAATGCTCTCTAAATCAGCTATCGCCTTATTCACGCCTTTAGTTGGTTGAGCGAACATCGACTGGAGGATACAGTACGAATACGGCTGGATGTCGTTAGCAAATAGCTTGTATCCGCGTTTTGCTGCGGCGGCACCGACAACACCTGTACCGGCGAACGCATCGACGAAACTATCGGCATCGGGTAAACTATTTTTTATTTCATGTAAAATCCAATTCGAAATACGAGCTTTCGACCCAAGGTATTGCATCCTCAGTGGCACGCGTTTTTTGGAGTCGCCAAAATTGAAATCGGATTTCATAGCACTACTTTTCATGTCCTATCCTTCGCCCAAGTGGCAGAGTCTCTCGGCCTGTGTCCCAATCAACTGAACGCATAATTAAATTGAACATTATTTTTCCTCACCCTACCGACGCATACGATTAGAATACGAGCGCTTCGATTTTTTCCTCACCGAACCATTGGTCCAAGGTTACAATCGCCGGTGATGTCAACACTTGCGTAAACAGCAGCGAGAGTCTCCGTTTCGGACGAGAGCATGCCACGTAAAACAGATTACGATTGCGTTCGAATGCATCTTGTTTACCGGCGGGAACGGCTGGCCGCGCTGCAAGGTCGAGCATTTCACCGAAGTTGTATCTGTTCCATCCTCGACCTACGACTACAAGCACGTTCTCAAATTCAGCACCTTTAACCCCGTGCTTTGTCTCGAAAGGAGAAAAGCCGCTGTGGTAAGCGCTTAGCGC
>JAQUEZ010000308.1 GCA_028684915.1 Desulfobulbus sp. | reverse complement strand
TGGCCAAGACGTTTCTCGCCCTGGCGAACGAATTCGGCATTACCGATCGGGACGGTCTGCTCATCGCTCTGCGGCTTACCCATAACGATTATGCCGGTCTGATCGCCTCGACCCGCGAGACCGTCTCCACCGGGTTGAACGCGCTCTGCCGAAGAGGAGTTATCAAAATCCTGGACCACCGCGTGCTGCTGAAGGACCCGGAGCAACTCTCACGTCTTGCTGGGCGCGAGATTCCCGGCGAAATCCGGGGGCAGTATGAAAAGGGGTAAGGGATAGGATTTTGCTTTTTTTACTGGTTGGAAAATGACATCCCGTGCCGGATTGACTCGACCCTGAGCAACTATCAGACTGGTTGAGTGGGAGACATTATCCCTTTAAGAAGAACGGTTCAGTTGTTGAATCCGTGGGTATTATCCCCTGTGTGAGAGGGTTCTCGTTATCCGGAAACTGTTGAAATAGAGCATCCCGCCTGCAAAACTGGCATAATGGGCGTCGACCAAGACAACCACATGTCAGAGAAGGAGAACGGGATGCTGCTCAAGTCTATCCTCAATCGGATTCAATTGCATCATGGTTTTGTCTACGGCGCAGTTCGCCTGATTGAAAAGGCAACCAGCTTGCTCCTTGAAATTGAGATTCGCCCACGAAAGGGCAGCCGCCCCATTTGTTCCGTGTGCGGCAATTCTGGTCCTGGCTACGACACCTTGACGGTCCGGCGCTACGAATTTATTCCGTTGTGGGGCATTGCCGTATTTTTCCTGTATGCCCGACGGCGGGTAAATTGCCCCCGATGTGGCATCAAAGTGGAGTGGGTTCCCTGGGCTGAAGGAAAGAATCACCTGACCACCACTTACGCCTGGTTTCTGGCGCACTGGGCCAAACGTCTTTCCTGGAAAGAGGTGGCCACTGCCTTCCATACCAGTTGGGATAATGTCTTTAACTCGGTCAAGATGGCGGTTGCCTGGGGCCTTGCCCACCGTAATCTGGACAACGTAACGGCAATCGGCATCGACGAAATTTGCTGGAAGAAGATCGGCTCCAAATTTCTGACGCTCGTCTACCAGATCGACAACGGGTGCAAGAGACTGCTCTGGATTGGCAAAGATCGCACCCAGAAAACTTTGAAGGAGTTTTTCCAGGATTTCGGGCCACAGCGGTCAGCGGCACTGCGCTTTGTCTGCACCGATATGTGGAAACCTTACCTCAACGTCGTGGCCGAAATGGCGGGTCAGGCCCTCAATATTCTGGATCGATTTCACATCATGAGCCACATGAGCAAGGCCATCGACAAGGTCCGAGCAACGGAAGTCAAGACGCTCAAAGCCAAAGGGCAGGCCCCAGTACTCACCGGCAGTCGCTGGTGCCTGCTCAAGCGACCCGAAAACCGTACCGAGAAACAGACCGTCAAGCTCAAAGAGCTGCTTGCCATCAACCTCAAGACGGTTCGCGCCTATCTTCTCAAGGAGGATTTTCAGCGATTCTGGGACTACAAAAGCGCCAGTTGGGCCGGGAAGTTCCTCGACGACTGGTGCAAGCGAACCATGCGCTCCCGGATCGATCCGATGAAGAAGATGGCCCGAATGCTGCGCTCTCACCGGAGTCTGATTCTCAACTGGTTTCGGGCAAAAGGCCTGATTGCCTTGGGCGCCGTTGAAGGTCTCAACAACAAAGCAAAAGTGACTACGAAAAAAGCTTACGGTTTTAAGAGCTTCGATGTCATAAAAATAGCTTTATATCATACACTTGGGAATCTGCCCGAACGAGAAGACGCCCACGGATTCACCAACTGAACCAGAAGAACCGGGAGAAGATCGAGCGGTTTTTGGAGGAGCAGTTAACTTTCCATCAGGTAAGTTGAAATTGTTGGTCTTCCGGTGGGTGTACTTTCTTGGTGAAGGCCTAATTCCCCTGCTAACCATTTGAATACAGGAACTCGTTTTTTGTCTCGTTGAAAAGAGTAAAAACAGATGCGACAGATTAGTTTATTTCTTATGTTTTTTTGCTATTCGCCTCTTTATCAGAAACTCTTGTGAAATTGTCACATTCAATTCAGATAACAATTTAAATACACTGTAATAATCCATAAAAAAGTCATCAGTAGACTGCAATGTTGATATCTCTCTCAATATCTCACCGTGACATTGGCGGAGAACTGCATGGCTTCCACAAGGACACGGTAAGTGTCCACGATAATCACTTTCAGCTAAAATTCGAAGGAGTCCTAACACGTGTTCGCCAGAAGAAATATCAAATAGTTCCTGGTAATATTCAAGAAGTCCTTTACCCCCGTGTGACAATTCTCCAAAAGGCAACTCCCCGTAATTTGCCAAGTAATTGTATGCAAAAAAGAAAGGAATAACCGACCCTTCAACAAACCCGACAAGCGTCGGATGTCTCATATATGTTGCCCTTACAGCTAATGGTGATCCAAGGCAAAGTGTTCCGTCAGTGTTTGTATGAAACTCTTTTGTCAAGCCCGTGGTCTCTCTCACAACTGGAGGAGTTTCTGGGTACATTGAAGACAGAAATATTTCTATTTTTACATCTTCAATCTTAATCTCTACATTTTCAAATTTTGCTGAAGCGCACAATTCCCCTCTTACTACCCAATTTCCAAATACATTTTGACAGAGCTTCATAGCAGGGTACTTTACCTGGAGATCCTGAAAGTGTTTTCGAATTATGTTTTCCTTCACATCCATTATCATCAATCAATATTTCCAAGGTCTATCAGGATTGCGGATTTCAATTCGTGGTGTTTGAATAGCAATACCAATGGCTGCTCCTACCACAATTTTTTCAGATTTTGCGAGAGCCTCATTTACAGCTCGTGCTCCGAAGCGAGCCTTGAATGTCTCCTGAACTTTTTGTAGATCACCGTCATTCAATGCTCTGAGAAGATCTTCAGACACTTGACGTAACCATGATTTGAATTTTATCTCGCGTTGAGGATGCTCTTGCCATTTGTCGGCAAAATTTTCCATTGGATTAACTGGGTTTGACACCCAAGAAATGCCATCACGCACTTCGATGTAATTAGGCATATTTTCTAGTAGATTCAGCAAACTATCTACGATGTCAGCTTCATTGTTGTAAGCATGTGCAGCGAGGGTAGTAATGATGATGGAAACAGGTTTGTCATTGCAATCCTTCACAAAAGTTATATCCCTGTGCCGCTTCAGTATTTGAACCGCCATCTGAAGTGGCGTCTTAACACGGTACTCGGGCACTTCTTCTATCGTTAAGGCTCGAATAGATTCAGCCATTGATTTTCGTAATGCATCAAAACGGACTTTCATGCGGTTACGGAACCAGACTGCAAACCCTTTGGGATTGCTCCTTGGCCAGTCGTTATCAAGTTTGTCGTAGCAAGTTGATGTTACATCTGTAATCGATATGGCATTGTCTGCCAGCGCTGGGGGTATGCCACTAGACACAAGTAATTTTTTGAACTCTACGTCTTCAGGAACTGCGGGGAGAATGTCCATATGGAATTGTGCGCCATCGGAGTAATTCAGGGTCCAGCATCTGCGACCCTCTTTGTCGAGCATTCTTGAGTAATCCACATTCTCTTTGAGACGGTCACCAATCATTTCCTTCAACTGTTGTTGCGAGACGAGCTCTTTTGAGATATCTAACTCGCAAACGAGATCAATATCGTATTCTTCTCGATCATCAAACGGCTTGACAACCGTTCCGAGTTTGAATGAGCCTTGAGGATATATCAAAGGGTTATAAGAAGACAGAACCGACCCATCCTTCCCAAGCCATTGGCCGACAGCTTTATACCTTTTTTCTGTCTCAGCATGACGCGTATCGGAAATATCGAGAGATTCTGCGAGATATGTCAAAAACTGGCCTAATTGTAATTTCACGCTTATTGTCATGATTTGACTCCTTCTTTGTGAAAGGGGATGTATGGATATATTTTTTCTGCGAAGTGATCGAGAAATAGATCCTTGATTTGTGGTGCAACCTTGCGACTTTCGTGGGCGGCTTTAGCCTGCAATTCATCCTCGGAAATTTTGTCGAGCTTGAAGAGACCATCAGGTACCTTTGGATCGACCCGAAGCACATTATTTTTCCCTAAAAGGTGTAGTGCCAGAGTATTTGCACCAATGGATTGACCCCGGAGAATTACATTCACGGCCTCTTTTCGCCAATGCCACATCCCACCGCGGTCGAGACACTTTGGCCTACATTTCATTTCATCAGTCGTCCCGAGACTTAAGATACTGATGGCATTTAGCTGAACATCCAGCATGCTGACAGCTTCCGCAACTGCGACCATGCAGGGGTTGTTCGCCCAGATGCCTCCGTCCACCAGTCTAAGATGATCTAGTTTTGTGAAAGAAGAAAAATACGTAGGAGCAGCGCTAGTCGCCATTGCTGCCTTCCATATGGGAACTTTATAGTCCCGCCTCAGACGCTCGTGGTGTGGGGTTTTGAATAGATAAACATCGTCCTCACCGATGTTATACGAAGGGATAACAACTCTTTTCTGTAGTTCACCCAGAAGCTTGTCACCAAAGCAATCACGTAAGGATTTTTCTAGGTTGCTTGGGCAGAATTTGTGCTTAAGTAGATGTTTAAAATCAGCAAACCGTTTTTGAGGAAAAATATGAGGTCCCCTATCAACGTAAAAACGTACAATTTCTCTAGCGGACATACCTGATGCCAGTGCAAGGGCAATGATCCCGCCAGTTGAGGCTCCCGTGATGAGGTCAAAGTGATCTATTATCCTGATATTTAGGTCTTCTTCCAAATGCGCCAGGATGGCTGCAGAAAAAAGTCCTTTTATTCCACCTCCATCAAGGGAAAGAATCTGGAATCGATCACACATTGATGCCTCCTATTTCACGGTGTACTCTGAACAGTTTCCTTGCCTCACTAGCCGCGAGGGGGGTAAGGATCATTGCCATGGCTGTCAGCCTCAGAAAATCTTCCATTCTTGTTATGGATAATTAATTCGGTTTCCTGATTTTGACTTATTCTTCGACCTTGCTCAATTGCCTCTTTTTTTGTCTCTGCGTGAACAGAAACTCTATCTGCCCCAGGTCGTTTAACATCCCATCCTGCTGTAGGATTTGGAACCACATGATGTTCTTTGCGTGACATAAATTTCTCCTTTTTATTTTGGGCTGAACAACAAACTGTTATATGCTAACGTCAGCATACAGAGCTAACGCATTGGTCAAAAAAAACTACAGCATCAATTGACTCGACTGTACTTCGGGAAACAACTCACCAATTCTAATCGAAGCAACGATCGGGTTAACGTCAAAGACATCAACTAACTCGTCAAGAGCGCTTCCCTGTAGGTCTCTATTAAATGTTTTAAGCCCAAGCAGGCCGCAACTCACCATGTATTTATCAAGGACCGTTAACACAAGAGGACGTGGCATCAACAAGGCACCAATTGCCTTATTGGCTTGAAATTCCCACCACTGGCCTGAATACTTTGAAGATTTAGCCGCATCAGGAATGTCTCTACAAAGAACAATAGGGCCGGTTGGCGTGTGCTCACCAAATAATAGCTGGTCACTTGCAAAAGCAAATAGGTGTGTATGCAAAAGACCGTGTCCCCCTTCATGTGCCAATGTTGATCGGATTCTTCTATCGTTTGTTGTAGAGCTTGCTTCATCAAGTGCTTGTGAAACGATGATTCCTTGAACACCGTTTTTCCCGAATTTGGCCATTCCTAAAACGCCAGGTCCCAGATCTTTATATTCAGGGGTTACGCTAAAACGCTTTTCAATAAATCTGTCTATCCGAATTGGCTCAGGACTATCAGGATATAGACTTACTTTGCGAAGGGCGTCAGAGCATATTCGCTCAATTTCGTCAGCAGTGTAATAAGGACGTTCAATAAAAGGCCCAGAATTACTCCGGTAAGTTCGCATTACGGCTTCCCTCTGTTTGGCCTTTGCTCTGCCAACTTTAAGATGTCTTCCGGAGTTACCTTTTTGTCAACCAGAGTCCTAAGGGCGAATCCAAAAGCGGGATCAGCCTGAGCAAGCCTTTTCAGCTCGTCGACAGGCGCACGGTTATCAAACTTTTGAAGGTCCTCCACTGAGATATCGAGAAGAGAAGCAATTTTTCCCAAGAGGGAGTCCGATGGATACCTATGACCGAGTTCAATGTCGGAAACATGTGCGGCAGAGGCTCCATCAAGTTTTTTGGCGAACTCACGAAGAGATATGTCTTTTTTCTCTCGCAGTTCTCGTATTTTTCCACCAAGGGTCATGTTCATAATGTAAGCATACAGTGCTGACGCCACAGGTGTCAACTAAAAATACATATCGATGATCTTGAAAATTCCATTTTGTAGTGAATATAGATCGCTTGTAATACCACGCGTCTTGGTCTTAGATTGACTCATTTCGTTTAAATTGCTACGTTTACGCCATCTTTTAGGAGGCTATTGTGAAATTAATTGGATACCTGCTCACTGCCTGTTCGATCATTAGTACTCTCACACTGTCCCCAGTAATCGCTGGGCAAACAGGGTGTCCTGAGCATTTTGCCTATGGACAGGCACCTGACTTCATCAATCAAAAGCTCACCACAAAATCGCGTGAAATCTGCTATTCGGGTTTTGCGGTTAAACATTCCGGTGTGACCAGGACGCCGCTCTATGCAGCTGAGCATTTGACGCGTGATCGGATCTTGCAAGGTAAAGGTCTCAAGCGGCAGAGCAAGTTCCACCCCGACGAGAATATCCCACGATCGGAACGGGCTGAACTGCAT
>JAQUEZ010000307.1 GCA_028684915.1 Desulfobulbus sp. | reverse complement strand
GGTGCCGATGTCGACCGAGCCGACCGAGTTCAGCGCGCTGCCTTTGGTGGTGGCGTCGAGAACCGTAGTCCCATCGGTCGAAGTAACCGAGTACGACTTCTCCGCACTGAAGGTGACGTTGCCGCCAACCGAGGCTGAGCCAGCCGCAGTCATCGCGACAGCCGTGCCGGCGGCAGTGGTGCCGTCGGCGGCCAACCCCTGCAAACTTTGGTTGCCAGAGGCCCACGTCATCTGGATATCCTCACCTTCAGAGTTCGTCAAGGTGATTGAAGCTTTGTCCGCTGACAGTTCCGCCGTGATGCCGGTCTCCGCCGCCTTGGCGTTGATGGCGTCGGACAGTTCGGTCAGGTTGGTGGTGTCGGTGATGTTGGCGGAAATCGTCTCGCCGGTGGTATTCTTGCCGAAGAGTTGAAAACTCTGTGCGCCTGTCGCTCCTACCGTCAGTTGGGCCTTGGTAACCGCCGTGGCGGAGACACCGGTGTCGTTGCTGATGTTGTTAATTTTATCTGCAATGGTTTTGGCTGTTGCGTTTGCGGCCACGGTGACCGATTCGGTGCCAAGGGATCCAGACACTGTCATGGTCTGGGCGGCAACGGTATTGGTGGTTGCCGCTGTGGCGTTGTTGATCGTGCCGGCGGCTTTGAGCTGATGGGCGCCGATTTGGGTTGAGGAGGCTCCGCCTACGGAGAAGGAAATGGTCTCGCCGGCATTGGCGCCAACCTGAAAGGATTGGGCGGTAAAAGTGCCGTCAAGAACATTCTTGCCGTTGAAGGAGGTGGTGGTGGCGATTCTGTCCAGTTCCTGCTGCAGCTGCGCTACCTCTTTCTGTAGAGAAGCACGGTCAGAACCACTGTTGGAGTCGTTGGCCGATTGAACAGCCAACTCACGCATACGCTGGAGGATGTTGGTGCTTTCCTGCATTGCACCCTCAGCCGTTTGCGCTAAGGAAATACCGTCATTTGCGTTACGCGTGGCCTGATTGAGGCCGCGCACTTGAGAGGTCATCCGGTCGGAAATGGCCAAACCGGCGGCATCGTCCTTGGCAGAGTTGATCCGAAGACCACTTGAGAGACGCTGCATGGACTTTGCAAGATTGCTTTGGCTTGCGCCGAGATTGCGTTGAGCGTTGAGAGAGGCTACGTTTGTGTTGATTGAAAGTGCCATGATATTCCTCCATGAATATTGTGTTGGCGTGTCGTAAATATTGGCATCCTTGCCGGGTTTTGTTTTTGCACAGCCTTACGTCATGTTTTTTGAGTTCTGGCCTCCTTGGTTGCGGTTCCTGGGTTATATTTTTGAATTAAATCCTTCTCGGTTAAAAATCTTATCGGTACTGATCTGCTCTGCCTTTAGAAAAAAATCGAGTTGGAATCTTTTTTTGGGGCGGAGAATGTCGTTTTTTATTAACACTCTGTAATTTCATTCAATTTTTTAAAAATTCGGAATGTTAGATGGCTAAACAAAAAAAACAAACAAAAAAAAATAAGGGAGCGGCAGGGCGGCCCCGGAACTTGACTTCGGGAGAGAACGTCCTTGCTGGCCCTGACGTGTTGGTGTCCCAGGCGATAATGTTTGAAAAAACAGGTCAGTTAGCCGATGCGGCGCATCGGTTTCAATCTGTTTTGAACACATGGCCGGACAATTTGGCGGCTCTTGGCGGGATGGCCCGCATTCTGGCCACTCAGGGAAAGGTGGCGGAGGCCGCAAATTTTATGACCAGGGGGTTGGAGCTGGGGCATGAAAATCCGGAATTGCTCTATAGTGCCGGATTTGTACAGTATAAGGCAGGGAACGTTGCCTTTGCTGTTGAGTCTCTACTCGCCGC
This sequence comes from Desulfobulbus sp., assembly GCA_028684915.1. The sequence continues at coordinate 4,942 of JAQUEZ010000307.1, read as the reverse complement.
ATTGAAAATTGATTCTCGGCGCCTTGAGGCCCTTCTTCTGTTGACCAATATTTTTATTGAAGAGAAAAGATGGGAGGATGTACTGTCTTCTTCTTTGAAATTGTTGGAAATATTGCCTGAAAATGGGGACGTGCTGCTTGCCGTGGGGACTGCGCATTTGCGTCTGAACAATTTTCAGGAAGCGCAACATTTTTTACATCGAGCGGTCAAACTGCACCCTGATTGCAAAAGTAAACAATTGAATCTTGGCACTGCCTACAGATTTCTGCGGGACTATACGCATGCTGCGCAATGCTACGCCAAGGCTCTTGCTATCGATCCTGACAATGTCGAGACGCTCAACGCTCTTTCATCTTTGTTCACCGACAGGCGCATGTTTGACCAGGCAATGCAGTGTCTGGAACATTCGTTGAAGATCGATCCGAACAATGCCGACAGCCTGTCTGCATTGGCTTATATCCAAATGAAGCTGCGGAAAATCGAGGAGGCCGAGCAGACGTATCAATTGGCATTGCGCATCAACCCAAATCATCATGAGGCTCGTTTTGGTTACGGCGGGCTTCTTTTGCTCAAAGGGGATTTTCAACGAGGTCTCCCCTATTACGAGTCAAGATTTATGGTCATGGGATCTTTTCTGGATGGCCCCTGGCCTATATGGAATGGACAAGCCGCAGCAGGAAAACGAATATTGGTTCGCGCTGAGCAGGGCGCGGGTGACACCATCCAGTTCTGCCGTTTCCTGCCCTTGTTGGAAAAACTTGGCGCGGAGATTGTTTTTTCCTGTCAGCCCTCGCTTGGGCGATTGATAGCCTCTGTGCCGGCGATCAAGACCTTGTTGCCTGTTGCTGAATTTGCTTATGACAAGGTTTCGGTTGATGGACAAATAGCTTTGCTGAGCCTCATGGGGGTTCTAGGAATAACTCTTAACACGCTGCCTGGACAATGCCCGTATCTCTCTGTTCCACCCCAGCTTATCGATGATGCGCGATCCTGGATAATTCCGTCGGCGAAATTGAAGGTGGCTTTGATCTGGGCGGGAAATCCCAGGCAGACGGATGACCACAACCGATCCCTGACACTGGATCAGTTTGACCCTTTACAGGAACTGCTTGATGAGGTTGACTTTTATTCATTCCAGGTTGGGCCGGCGCAACAGCAGGCAGCACATGGCGGCGATGTGCTGCACCTGAAAGATATGTCGCACAAAATGAATGATTATGCCGACACGGCCGCATTGATGTCGCTTATGGATGTTGTGGTGAGTGTCTGCACTTCCACCGTGCATTTGGCTGGAGCGCTCGCTCGCCCCACTGTCGCGCTTCTCCCGTTTGCAGCTGACTGGCGGTGGTTCATCGATAGGGATGATTCTCCCTGGTACCCCACCGTTCGCCTTCTGCGTCAGCCCGCCCCAGGGGAGTGGCGGCCCGTTATCCATGAGTTGAAACAGGTTCTACGGCAAGCAATACGGAGGCCATGATGGAGGCACACGAGCTGGAGCAAGCGTTTAATCGGGCGGAAACATTCTACAGCGAGAATAATCTGGAGGCGGCGGCCGAGCTGCTGGTTGATATTCTCAATGTATATCCCGACCATTCGCGGGCGCTTTCCGATTTGGGGGTTGTTTGCTATGCTGCTGCACAATACGAGGACGCGGTAATGCTTTTTGCCCGGTCTCTGAGTGCCGACAACGCCAACTTCGAGGCATTGCAGAGTTTGATGCAAATGTTTCTCGGCGGCGGCTTGGCCGATCAAGCCTTGCTTGTATGGGATGAGTTCGCCGATTTCGTGACGAAGCCGCAGAAAGAACATCTGCGAGCGCTTCTTCCCCGGCAGGGCCAGGGAAAACTGAAGGCGGCCCGGGTGCGTGCCGGGCGGGTTAACTTTTCTCTGTTGCTTGATCCCCACGAATTCAGTCATCAGCACATGCTGGATCATTTCCATCGCGGGCTGATATACGAGGAAGAAACCACTTGTCTGTTCCTGGAACAGGCGGCACGGGGTGACACGGTTATCGACGTCGGCGGACATGTCGGCTATTTCACGCTGCTGGCGGCTCACTTGGTCGGGAAGCAGGGGCAGGTGCTGACCTTCGAACCTTCCCGCAAGAATTACCGGAAGATACTCGCCCATCTCCGGGATAACAGACTGTCCAATGTACGCGTGTTTAACCATGCACTTGGCCGCTCCAGAAGTACAGACCGGTTCTTCATCAATCTCGACAATTACGGCGGACATGCGCTGTGGGATGTTGCCGCCCATGATTTCAACAAAAAATCCGGCTGGTGTCCGTTGGTGAAACAGATCGACATTCATCGATTGGATGATCTCATTTCCATTGAGGAAGCCAGAAAGGTCAAACTGATCAAAATTGATACTGAAGGCTCGGAACTTGCTGTGCTTCAAGGGGCGCGCACCATTTTACACGAAGGACAAATTCCTTTCGTCGTCTGCGAGGTCAATCAGTTTGCCCTAGAGCATATGGGAGGCAGCGAGCAAGGTATGCGAAAGGAAATGACGGCATTGGGCTACAGCACCTATGCTTTTACCGGACATGGTGCGCAGGTGCGGTTACTCGATTCGAATGAGTCCGTGCTCTCGGATCATGTGTTCAACCTGCTTTTCAGCCGGAAGCAGTTTTAGTCCATCCGGTAGCATCCAATGACGTTGAGGGGGAAAATGAAGGGTTTACAACGATTGGGCAAATTTCTTGATGTTTTGAAGGCAGATGTCTATCCGGAAATTCCATCTGAGCCGCACCTTTCCATTACCCGGCAGATGGTGGAACGGTTGATGACCAAAAAAGGTATTGTCTCCGGGCAAAGGGTGCTCGACATCGGTTGCGGGCAGGGGCTGGCCATGCGCCATTTCCTTGCCGCCGGTTTGACGCCCATCGGGATTGCGTTGGGGGAGGATGTGCTGATTTGTCAGCGGGAAGGTCTGGATGTTCGATCAATGGATCAATCGTTTCTGGAATTTGACGACGACTCGTTTGATATTATTTGGTGCCGCCATGCCTTGGAGCACTCTATATTTCCGTATTTCACGCTTGCGGAATTTCGGCGGGTGTTGAAACCTGGAGGGTATCTTTATGTAGAGGTGCCGGCACCGGACACAAGCTGTCATCATGAAGAAAATCCAAACCATTACAGTGTGTTGGGTAAAAGCCTGTGGCGCAGTTTGTTTCTGCGGGCCGGTTTTGTGGTGGAAGAAGAGATTGATATTGATTTCACGGTTCCGGCCGGACCTGACCAGTATTGGAGCTTTTTTCTGTGCTTGCCCCGCTAACGCGAGGAGAGAACATCTTCTTCGTTTATTCCGCCATATTGAGTGAGCGTGGTCAACAGTGATCGCGCGGTATGTGTCCAGGTAAGCCGCTGCATATCTTGACCGGCCTGTTCGCCCAAACAACGGGTTTCCCGACGGTGATGATAAGCATATTCAATAAGGGCAACCAGCTGATCTACTGATGGTTCTTCCCAGTCCGCCCAAAGGTTTCCCGCCGTATCGTAGAGCCGATACGGCTGCAAATCGTCGAGAAGCAGAGCGTTTTTCCTGGTAACAACATCTCGGTGACCACTTGTATATGAGGCAATTACTGGTCTAGCGCAGGCCATGTATTCCATCAGCACCAGATTGGTGCCTCCCTCACAGCGATTGGGGAAAACGGCTATATCGGTTTTGGCGTAGAGTTCACGGAGCGCTTGATTGTTCACGAGGTCAAGGGTGATAATTCTTTCAGGGTCAAGATCATTTTTGCGGTAGATATTGTTCATGAATTCCTTCCAGCTTTCTCCCTTGGCTTCAAACTGCAAGTGTCGCGAGTGCTGAAAGAGAGCAATGCTCTGGGGCCATGAGTTGTACCAACAATTGATCAGGATCATATCCTGATATTTTTTCTGGAGAATTTTGAAGGCGCTCAGAACAAGATCCTGTCCTTTGCGCAGTTCAAACTTGCCTCCGGAAAAAATGATAAACATGTTCCCCTCTTTTTTGGGCGGCAAAGGGGAAAAACGACCCGGATCAACACCCTGAATCAACAGGTCGCTATTTTCGATTCCTAGCTGCTTTAGTTTGTCCCGACACCATGTGGAACCGGCCAAGACACAATCATAGCTGTGGCTGTTCTCGATAGATAGAGTGGTCAGCTCATTTTCAAAAAAGGTATAGCCGAAGTTTTTCGCTCCCCTCACCGGATGCAAAGGATTGAAATCCGAATCGGCCAGTGCATGGAATACACTGCCGTTAACAACCGATTCCGTGTGCTCGTCAACTGTTCGAATGTCGCGATACATGCCGACCAATTCCTGGCGGAGATAATGGCTGCATACTCCCCAGCCAAAATTGGTTCCTTGGGTCAGCGCCAGATGCAAGGGGATCGACATGATTTCACTCATGGGGAAAAGTTGTTCTGAGTAATAAGAGTAACGTAATGAACTTACTGCCAGTTTCCAGGGATTGCAAACTCTAACGTTTTTTTGGGATGTAGGAATGCGGCTTCCTCCCAGAGAAACCGATCTTCATACCCATTGGCCAGAAATCGGTTGTTGACCAACTGCTTGCTGGCTGTGGCATTGGTGTTTGAGGTGGTGTTGTGCCGGTAGATCGCGGACACATTTCTATTATATTGAAACATGACGATTTTCATGGTCGATCCTTATAGAAAGAGGGGGCCCGGAGGCGGTCGAAGACCGCCTCCGGGCGTGAGGCATTTGTCGCGCGTGAGAGTTTTTAACCCTGGAGCAACTGAAGGGCAAGCTGCGGGGTCTGATTGGCCTGGGTGAGGATGGAAACGCCGGCCTGCTGGAGGATGTTGGCTTTGGTCATCTCCGAGGTTTCCTGGGCAATGTCGGCGTCACGAATCCGCGATCTGGCTGCGGTGAGATTTTCCGCAACATTTTGCAGGTTGGCGATGGTCGATTCAAACCGATTTTGGATGGCGCCG
>JAQUEZ010000001.1 GCA_028684915.1 Desulfobulbus sp. | reverse complement strand
TGAGAAATGTTATCATGCCCGAACTGATGGAAACAAAAAATGCTCTCGGAAAGAAAGCTCTCCGCATGGTTCGCCGTTAAGCAAGCAAGACTTTTTGCTAAAAAATATGGTTTTCGTTCAGGCACTAGGTAGAATCAATATGAACACCAATCAATCGCTCAGTTTTCTCGAAACCGCCTTCCGCTCCATCTATCCCCAGGATTTTGACTTTCGCCAACAGGCCGAGGAGCGGCTGGGGCAGTTGACCATGCCTCATTGGGCCATGGGGGATTTAATGGATCTGGCGGTTGATCTCGTCGGTATGACGAGGTCCATGCATCCTCCGGTTGCCCGCAAAAAGGTGGTGGTTATGGTGGGTGATCACGGTGTGACGGTCGAGGGGGTGTCCTGCTACCCGGCTGAGGTCACCACGCAGATGGTGCATAATTTTACCCGCGGTGGGGCGGCTATCAATGTGCTTGCACGGAGGGCAGGGGCTGACGTCTGCGTGGTGGATGTCGGCGCGCAAGATGACTTTGTGGATTTGGTTCGCGAGGGAAAGGTTATTGGCAAAAAGATCGGTCGGGGCACGGCCAACATGGTCTACGGGCCGGCCATGACCCGGACCCATGCGGTGATGGCGGTGGAGGCCGGGGTTGAAGTGGCCAATATGCTCGCTTCTGAGGTGGACGTCTTTGCTACCGGTGAGATGGGGATCGGTAACACCACGCCGAGCACGGCTATAGCCGCAGTTTTTACCGGAAAAAAGGTGGCTGATTTAACCGGCCGCGGTACAGGCCTTGACGATACCCGTCTTGAGCATAAAATTACAGTCATTGAAAAGTCTCTGGCGCGTAATACACCCAACGCCAAGGATGGGCTCGATGTGCTGGCCAAGGTCGGCGGTTTTGAGATCGGCGGGATTGCCGGGCTGATCATCGGTGCAGCCGCCAAGCGCAAGCCGGTGGTGGTTGACGGTTTTATTGCCACTGCCGGGGCCATGATCGCCTGCAGTCTCGAGCCTTTTGTGCGTGACTATCTTATTTTTGCCCATCGCAGCGCGGAACCCGGTCATCTTGCCCTCTTGGAAAAACTCCAGCAGCGGCCGTTACTTGATCTGAATATGCGCCTTGGCGAGGGCACCGGCGCGGTGTTGGCCATGAATTTGTTGGATGCAGCGGTCGCACTCTTGACTGAAATGGCCACCTTTGCCGAAGCCGGTGTATCCCGGAATTAGGCAGCGCAAAGAAAGTATAAGATTTTGTACCTAGACTAGCCTGGCCATTGACGATGGCGGTGATCCGTGGTATTTTTTTAGGAAAAGTACGAGTGATTCGCTCAATTGCCCATAAATTTAGTGAACGTGGTGCAGTCGTGAAAACTTTGATTGGTGGTCCATCAATTCATAGTGAACGTGTAAAACGCCTCAAAACGAGAAAACGAACTGTGCGCAACCAACAGCGAACACGACTGAGGACGTCGTTTTTGCGTTTTTCTGCGGGAACGGTCATCATTGGTTGTCTTTTGTTTGCTCCTGCCCATCCAGCCATTGCGGTCGATGGTCAGGCAGAGGTTGCACAAAAGAACCTTGTTCCCCAGTACGAAGTTCCGGCGCAATTAACGGCGCAAGAAAAAAGCTGGTTTGTCACTTTTCAGGAAGGAAATTTTCTCTCCGTAGGATGGCAAACCATTTCTTCCGAAATTATGGCCAAAACTCCGCCTGAGCAACAACCCTCCCAAAAGATTGCCCTGGAAAATCTGGGGAAAAAGATTGGGATGGAGTGGTGCCGACCCAACGCGGTTCGTCGGGTCAACTCTTCAATGCTCAAGGAATGGGGGGATATTCTCCGTAAAACCGCCCGGACTAATCCTCGGCAGTTGGCCTCGGCCATAGCGTTTATCGATCGCAAGGTCGATTCGGTCCTCGATTAATCTCCATCCCCTCCCTTGTCCTCAATCACCTGTTCCACCCGGCAAAGCAATCTACCCCGGTGGAGCATTGCCTCGACCTTGTCTCCCTGGTTGATCTGCGTTGATTGCCTAATAAAACAGGGTCGTTTGCCGGTGGTCCGAACAATGGCATAGCCCCGAGCCAGGGTGGCCAAAGGACTCACTGCGTGAAGAATCCCTGCGGCCCGGGCAAGCCGATCCTCCTGTTCCTGTAGCTGTTGATGCATGCGTTGTAAGAACCGGTCTTGGGCGGTTTGAAGACGCTGTTGGCAGAGCTCGAGTCGATGGGCCGGGCTCTGGCGGGCAAGTTGGAGGGTTGCCGACTCAAGGCGGCGTCCCTGGTGTGACAATTCCTGGCGAAGAGCACTGTGGAGACGACTGGTTTGGTGATCAAGCCGGAGCATGAGTCGGTCAAGGGGGTGTGGCATGGCCTGCAAGCGCTGGGCGATGAGTTGCAACTGCTGGCCGGCCGAGGCCAGGTGATGCCTGAGGCTGCGCGTCAGGCGGTTTTTGGTTTGTTGCAGATTCCGCTCAATCACCTGGCTGTCGGGTGTTATCAGTTCGGCAGCGGCGCTGGGCGTGGGCGCGCGCAGGTCAGCGGCAAAATCGGCAATGGTGAAATCTATTTCATGCCCCACCGCGCTAACCACAGGGATGGCCGAGCTGCGGATTGCCCGGGCAAGGTGCTCATCGTTAAAACACCACAAATCTTCAATGGAGCCGCCACCACGACAGAGAACAATAATCTCCGGTTGCAGTTTTCGATTGATTTCGGCAAGGGCCCGGATCATTTCTCCGGCAGCCGGATCACCCTGGACCGCGACCGGATACACCGAGATGCGCATTGCTGGCCAGCGCCTTGTGGCAATGCGGATGAAATCATGGACTGCAGCTCCCTGGGGTGAGGTAATCAGGGCAATGTGTTGCGGAAATTGAGGCAGCGGACGTTTGAGGTGCTCATCAAAGAGACCTTCAGCAGCCAGGCGCCTTTTGAGTTGCTCAAATGCCTGCTGTAGAGCACCGGCGCCTTGGTATTCCACCGTATCGACGATCAGCTGATAATCACCCCGCGGTTCATAAACCGAAATCCGTCCCCTGCAGACCACATGGTCCCCATCCTTAATCGGTCTTGCCAGATAGCGCTGCTGCGGCTTGAAGAGAACCGCCTTGATTTGGGCCCCGCTGTCTTTGAGGGTAAAATAGTTGTGTCCGGAGTAAGGGCGATGCAGGTTGGAGATTTCCCCGGCTACACTGATAAAGGGGAAACGTGCTTCAAGCAGGCTGCGAATGGAACTGTTGAGTTCGGAAACAGTCAGTATCCGTCGGTCATCCATGGGGTATTCCTGATGCTTATTGCCCGCAACTATCCGATAAAATTGATTTATTCGTGCGGTGTCAAATCGTTAGCCTGGCCCGAGAGTGAGCACTCACGGGTTCTTGTGAGAGGCAGAATGTATTCTTGGAAGAGTTTTTACGAAAGCGTTCCGATTGCCTGGTCATTTTTTTTCCCTCGGGTTATAATCCCCGAGTTAAATTTTCGGTCTGCAGGCTGTTTTGTACTGGCTGCAGTCGTTGCCCGCAACGGCTAATTTGCGGCAATTGCTGCATCGTTTCCCCTTGCCCTGCACAGGAAGAGCCTTTTGTTCACAATCCTTTATCCCTCACGGAGATTGCACATATGACAGAGCCCGCTACCTTTGATCCCAACAACCTTAAGCTGCAACCCCTGGGACCACCCGAAGGGCTGTTGGAACAGTTCAATCTGCCGCCTAAGCTGATTGCCTTTATTCGCCGTAATCAACGTGGACTCTGGGCGGCCTGTATTGCGGTGGTGGTTTTGTCTTTGGGGGGAGCCGGAGTTAACGCCTACCGGGATCACCGGGCACAGCAGGCGGCCTCGGCCCTTGATGCGGCCTTGCTCGCTCCTAAAGACAATAAAACCCTATTGGAAAAGGTGGCTGCCGAGTATGAATCCACCGATTCAGCCCTCTGGGCCAAAGTGGAGTTGGCGGGGCTTTCCGAGCGGGCGGGGCAGACAACCACATCTATTAGCGATCTGCAATCCATTAATAGTGCCTTAGCCGCCAAATCACCGTTCAAGCCCCTGTTGCTCAATAAGCTGGCAGCCTTGTACGAGGATGAGCACCAACTGGACAAGGCTTTGGCGCTGTATACCGAGCTGTCTTCCTGGGAATATTTCGCTGCCGAAGCTTACCGGGCATTGGGGCGGGTCAATGAGCAGTTGGGCAAGAAAGAAGACGCCGTGGCCATGTACAGCAAATATCTCGATTCGGAAAGTAGCCAGACCCGTCAGGGGCAGGGCAATCCGGTTCGGGAGATGGTGCAATCCAGACTCAATCAATTGAAGAAATAATGGATATTATCAGCAATCCTCAGGAAATGTACGCTTGGTCACGGGCGCAGGCAAAAGAGGGGAGAACCGTCTGCCTGGTGCCGACCATGGGCTATTTTCACGAAGGCCATCTCAGCCTGATGCGCCGGGGAGCAAGCCTCTGCGACCGAGTGGTGGTGAGTCTGTTCGTCAATCCGACCCAGTTCGGGCCCAACGAAGATCTGGAGAAATATCCGCGGGATTTCGAGCGTGACATGTCGCTGGTACGGCAGGAGCAGGTCGCCGTTGTTTTCGCGCCGACTCCGGATTTGATGTATCTGCCTGGATACCAGACCGAGGTTCGGGTCAAGGAGCTGTCGACCCATCTCTGCGGCAAGAGCCGTCCGGTGCATTTTGCCGGAGTGGCCACGGTGGTGACCAAGCTGTTCAACGTGGTGCAGCCGGATGTGGCGGTGTTCGGAGAAAAAGATTTTCAGCAGCTGGCTATTATTCGCCGGATGGTACAGGATCTCAATAGTCCGGTTAAAATTGTCGGTCATCCCATTGTCCGTGAAGCCGACGGTCTGGCTATGAGTTCGCGCAACGCTTATCTGGATCCGGCCAATCGGGCGGCTGCCCTCAGCCTTTCCACCGGACTGGCCAAGGTGCGGAAGATGGCCGCCTGCGGTGAACGATCGGTCGCGGTGCTGGAGCAGATGCTTACGGCCTATATTCATTCCTTTCCCGGAACAGCGATCGACTATGCCAGCTTTATTGATGCAGATACGCTGGAGACCGCTGTGACCGTTGACGAGAAAACCGTTCTCGCCCTTGCGGTGCATATTGACGGCAAGGTGCGGCTGATTGACAACGGCTATGTGCTGCCGGAGAACGTCGCCTAAAAAACGTCGCCTATATTAAGCCCTTTTTAACCTATGATGGACTCACAAAAAGTTCATCACACACTGAGAGATGGCGAGGTAAAAACACAGATACACAAGAAGCAGTGTTTTTCCCGGATCGCAGGCATACATAAGGTATGTCGAGCGGTGGAAAAAAACACTGCGACGCAGGAGATCGAAGTTTTTACGCCACCATCACCTATAAACGAGCGGAGGCCGGATTCAACGGCTTTCCCTATTTACGTGAGGTGCATCCGTGCCTGGATTTGAAATATTTGGTGCAGAAGAAAAAGCACAAGTGCTGGAAGTATTGGACAGCGGGGTGCTCTTCCGCTACGAGTTTGCCGCCCAGCGGAACAATGTGTGGAAGGTGCTCGAGTTTGAGCGCGCCTTTGCCGCCTATACCGGGGCCAGTCATGCCCAGGCGGTGACTTCCGGAACTGCGGCCCTGAAAGTTGCTCTAAATGGTCTTGGTATCGGCGCTGGGGATGAGGTTATCACCCAGGGGTTCACCTTTGTCGCCACCTGGGAGGCAATTCTTGATTGCGGCGCAATTCCAGTGTTCACCGAGGTCGATATGACCCTGAACATGGATCCCGCTGATCTGGAAAAAAAGATCACCTCGAGGACCAAAGCGATCATCCCGGTACACATGATGGGAGCCCAGGCTCGAATCGAGGAGATCAAGGCAATTGCCGACCGCCACAACATCCCGGTGATCGAGGATACGGCCCAGGCTGCCGGTTGTCGGCTCAAGGGTAAGCATCTGGGAAGTTTTGGTGCGGCAGGTACCTTTTCCTTTGATGCGGTCAAAACCATGACCACTGGAGAGGGCGGTATGTGCATTACCAGCGATCCGGCTCTGTGGCAGCGAATGTCCGAATACCAGGACCACGGCCATGATCATGTGCCCAATCCCGGTGGCCGCGGTGGCGAAGGCCGGCCCTTTATCGGCTTTAACTATCGGATGATGGAGATCCAGGGGGCGATTGGCCTGGCCCAACTGGCCAAACTTGATGGTATGGTTGTGGCCCAGAAAAAAAACAAACAGTTTTTCCAGGAGGCGGCCAGTGTCCTTCCTGGAGTGGTTTTCCGTGAAATCCTCGATGCTGAGGGGGATTCAGCCACCTTCTTTTCCTTCCTCCTGCCCGATAAGGATCGGGCCAAAGCGGTCAATCAGGTGCTGCGGGAGGCCGGTGTCGGTGCAGTGAGTTGGAGCGAGAATGGCTGGCACTACTATCCCAACTGGGAGCACCTGCTGGACGGCAAAACCCCCAGCGCCAACGGCTGGCCCTTTAATGCCCACGGTAAGCGCCGAGTGATTTATGATCCCAAGGCCTTGCCGAACTCGGCGGCCATCCTCGAGCGGACCCTGACCTACCAGGTGCCGATTCTCCTTGGCGAGGAACAGAAATCCAAGATCGCCGCAGCGCTGAAAAAAGCAGTGTAAGTCCTCGTTTTATCTCTGTTCAAGGGTGATGGATTCGTGAAAAGTCCATCACCCCCTAAGAGGTGGCTAAGTAAAAAACAGATAGACAAGGAGTCGTGTTTTTTTCGACGCCATCAAGATTCTATTACCCCTTGTTCAGCCTGGGCTTCCCCCGGTCGATCAAGGGGTTCTTTTTTTCCCGGGCCCAGATACACATCAAAACGAATGGCCTTACCTTTGAGGGTGTAGGAGGGGACTTTTCCCGCAAGAAAGGGTCCTTTAAGGGGTCGTTTCACCACCACCTTGTTTGCGCCAACCAAAAGAGCCGCCTGCAAAAGGGACTCCGGCGCAATAAGGTGGTCATCCAGGTATTGGAGCAGACGCAGGTTCTGCTTGACCTTGGCACTTTTGCTCCGTTCGGGAAACATTGGGTCCAGATATATCACCTCCGGTATTTCAGTGAGAGCAGCGAGTCTTTCCACGCTATTGCCCCCATTAAGTCGGATGCGCTCGATCACCAGTTGCAGGTGCTGCACCTTGCTTGCCCTGGCCAGTCCATCGGCGAGCAGGGCCGCCACAACGGGGTTGACCTCGATCATCTCAACTCGGAAGCCGTGGGTAGCGAGAAGGAAGGCATCCCGTCCGAGGCCGGCGGTGGTATCGATGAGCAGGGGACTGGAAACCCGGCGGATTTTAGCGGCCTGGACCAGGAGTTCGCTGCCGGTATGGCGACTGCGTCTTCTGGCTGCGGTGGAGTCGAAATCGACCCAGAGTCCCCCGGTGAATTCGGGCTCCCCGAGGAGGCGGAATTCCAGTCGATCCTCCCCCAGACAGAGCAGCGGCCCCTGTTTAGGCAGCGTTTTCAGATAGGGAATAGCGAGTTTCCCGGCCAGATTTTCTGCCTGGTGACCGGGAACATCCGGGGCTGCCCACAGGGCGATTGAGGAGAGGTGCTCTGGCATGGATCGTTGTTGTAACTTGATGGATTTTTTGCTGATTGCCTTTTGATTGGCCGCACTGTATCATGGGAATCACAAGCCTTGCAAACCATTGTTGCCCCTTGTGGGCATTGCCTTTAGGAATGTTGATGAGCACCTCTACACCCAAAGTTATCGCCATTATCCCCGCCAGATACCAGTCTAATCGTTTCGAGGGAAAACCACTGGCCCTGATTCAGGGAAAACCGATGATTCAGCATGTGGTCGAACGTGCACAACGGGTTGACCTGCTTTCCCAGGTGGTCGTCGCCACCGATGACGAGCGTATTGCCAAAACTGTTGGAGGCTTTGGCGGTTCTTGGGTCATGACTCGTCGTGACCATGCCACCGGTACGGATCGGTTGGCCGAGGCCGCCAGTCTCCTCGATATTGCCGACCAGGACGTCATTGTCAACATTCAAGGCGACCAGCCTCTCTTCCCGGCGGAGATTGTCGAGCAGGTGGCCAGACCGCTGATCACCGACCCCTCCCTGCCGATGTCGACCCTGATCTACAAGATTGTCCGCCCGGAGGAGATTCCGGATCCCAATCATGTGAAAACCGTGTTCGACTGCCACAGCAATGCCCTGTATTTTTCCCGCTCACCGATCCCCTTCCAGCGGGATCCCGATGAGAGCGAAGTCCCGACCTATTACAAACACTTAGGTTTTTATGCCTATCGCAAGGGCTTTTTGATGAGTTTTGTCGACTTGCCCGAGGGGCAGTGGGAGCGTTTTGAAAAGCTTGAGCAACTGCGGGCCCTTGAGTTTGGCTATACCATTCGGGTGGTGCTGACCGATCATGATTCGGTGGAGGTCGATACACCCAAAGACCTGCTCAGGGTGGAAGAACTGCTGTCTGCACACCGGTAATGCACATGTTGGCCCTTTCCCAGGAACTCCTATAAATGGCCGGAGCCCAGCAACTGAAATCGCAGTTACAATTTCTCACCTCCCAAGGCTTTTCCGTGCTCGATGTGTTGCCGGAAGGCAGCCTAGCGGAAAAAGTGACCTCCATCATGCTGGAGAGTACCGCCGATTTCTCTCCAGCCATCTCTTCGCTGTTTGCCAACCTCAAGCGTAAGATTGATGAGCTGGATTCAAGCGCAACCCGGGTGGTGGTCTTTGGCGGCGGTACTGGACTGTCCAACATCGTAGGCGGCGATTCCAGACGACTGGGCTGGGCCCGTAACCCGTTCACCGGCCTCAAAGAGGTCTTTCCCCAGCTGTCTTCGGTGGTCTGCGTAACTGATGACGGTGGTTCCACTGGCGAGTTGCAAAAAGATTTGCCTTTGGTGGCCCTTGGGGATCTTCGCCATGTGCTGATCTCATCGATCCGACGTGAAAATTTGCGCCGCAACTATAGCCTTGACCGTATCGGTTCCAGGCGTTGTGCAGCGGTCCTTCATGCGATTTTTAACTACCGTTTCATTTCCCGACCCGAGTCGGCTGGCCAGCTCCTGCGCGATACTGGAGCCATCCTCTCCGATTTGCCGCCTGAACTGCACCGTTTGATCTCAGCGTTGGTCGAACGGGTTTTCACCGATGCCCGGCTCCTCGCCACCATTGATCGGCCTCAATGTTTGGGAAATTTACTGGTGGCGGCGGCCATTTACAGGCAGCTCGATTCGACCCTTACGGCCGCCGAACTGCTCGCCTCCCATCAGGTGGTGCGAACAGCCACCATTCGTGGCCTGGCCGATTTGTCGACTGCGCTCGGCGTGCCGCAGAATTCGGTGCTGCCCTGCACCACCACCCTGTCCCAACTGCAGATGCTGTACAGCAACGGCGTGCTGGTAACCAGTGAGGACAAATCCAGCAAGGCCCGCCGTGGCTATCCGGTGGATCGAGTGGTGGTGGAATTCAGCCGTGCCCCCTTTCTGCAGCCCGAGGTCGTCCAACTGGTGCAGCGGGCCGATATCATCCTCTTTGCTCCGGGCAGTCTCTACACTTCGATCATTCCCATCCTCCAGGTGCCGGGACTGGCCGAGGTTATTCGTAAAAATAGCAGTGCGCTCAAGGTGCTGGTGGCCAACATCTGGGTGCAGAAAGGCGAGACTGATGTGGCCCGCGATGCCCCGGATCGGAAATTTTATGTCTCCGACCTCATTCGAGCCTACCACCGCAATATACCGGGTGGGGTAGAGTCGCTTTTCTCCCATGTGATCACCCTGGACTTGTCCGATATTCCCGGCTCGATTCTGCAACGCTATGCCTTGGAAGACAAGGAGCCGATCTACATTGATCGCAACCGAATTCGGGCACTTGGCTTTGCGTCGGTGGAGGCCAAGGTCTTTGCCGAGGATCAGCTCCGCCAGCGTGGGGTGATCCAACATGACCCCAATGCCCTGGCCCGTGCCATCAAAGCCTTGTGGGCGCTGCACCATGCCGGTTGGCTGCAGACGCCATCGCGCAAGGAGTTTCTCCCCCCAGCCGATTTCGTCTCCTGGAGTAGCTACCCCAGCCGCGTCCCGCCCTGCCTCCGGCACGAAAAGATCCGCTCCCAGCTCAGTTACCTCAGTACCGAACAGATCCAGGCCGGATCCTTGCTCATGACCAAGATGAACGAGGTCGAGCGAAAATGGCTGCTTGACCGGGTGGTGGAAATTATCTGGCTGCATCCGGACATCCCCATGGAACATCTGCAGTTTATCAGCGGGATCACCCTGGTCGAGCCCGAGGCCTGGAAACGCTGCCAGGAGTGGGACAATATCTACTCCTTCTACGATCCCCATGATCAGCGGATCAAGATTCGCCAGGATCAAGCGGAAAATCTCAGCCGTTTTGAAATGGTTTTTCTTGTGGCCCTGGGGCAATCCCTTCTGGGAAATTATGCATTGAGTAAACAGATGGAGGAGGTGCGTTGCCGGGAAAGCGTTGTTGGCCGCGTCTATCGTCTAGAGGTGCGTGAGCAGGAGCAGTTGGTCAGCTTTCTTTCCCCGGATGCCCTGGACACCTATCTGCAGCTCTCACGGATGCATCGGCAGAGCGATCAGCGTCGACTCTACACCCGAGTCATCAATCCCGCTGAGGGTTTTACACCGCCCGGTCTTTTTTTTGGACTTTTTTACGCCTGGTACCTGGACAATAGGTTTGCCGCCAACATAGAATACAAAATGTCCATAATGCGGAATACCATATCCGACTTGATTCCTGAACAGATACGGATAGTTGATCGACGCCGGAAAACGATTGACTTTTTCCGTGAACGTATCTTCAGGCAACGTTATCCCGAAATTTCCGGAAAGATAAAGTGATCATCCTGTGTTAACGCTAACCTGTCTGCTGCTGGCCATTTACGTCCTTTTTTCTATTTTATTTTACGCCCTTCATCTGCGTCCTCGTTTGCATTCCCTCCCGCCGTCTTCCTCGGCTGGGGAAACTCAGGGGAAGGACGGGGAGGTGTCTTCACCGCCTCTTGCCAGCCCAGGTTTGCAACACGCCCTTGAGGAATGGCAATACACCTTTGACGCCATTATTGATCCGGTCCTGATTCTGGATAATGATTTACGCGTGATCAAGGCCAATCAGGTCGCCCAGCAACTGTTGTCGGTCAATGGTAGCCCCATCGACGGCAGACGTTGCCACCAGTTGTTTGCCGGGTCCGATGAGATCTGTCCTTTTTGCCCAATACAGAATGTGCGCCAGGAGTGCAAGGCTCAGCGGCGTGAACAGACCTTCCGTTATCTGGGCCGCACCTTCTCCGTGAGTTGTTCACCCCTATTTGACCAGGGAAAGATCGTTGGCTTTGTCTATTTTGCCAAGGATATCAGTGTGCAGCGCAATCTGGAAAAACGGTTGGTTCATGCCCATAAACTCGAATCAATCGCCACCCTGGCCGGGGGGATCGCCCATGATTTCAATAACATTCTTGGTGCGATCCTCGGTAATGCCGATCTGTTGCTCTACCGACTTCCCAATCAGGAACATTTAGAATTACAATCGACGAGTCCACCGATCAGTTATGACGAGGTTGGTGAACATATTCAAGCCATTCGCCGGGCTGGCAATCGCGCCAAGGAGTTGGTCACCCAAATCCTGGCCTTCAGCCGCCAATCAACCAATCAAAGGCGTAATCTGCTCATTGCTCCGTTGGTAAAGGAATCCTGCCGTCTGCTGCGCGCCTCCTTGCCGGCAACGATCGATCTGCGGATTTCAGTGGCGGACAACATCGGGATGATCTATGCCGATCCCGGGCAGATCCAGCAGGTGGTGATGCACCTCTGTACCAATGCGGCCCAGGCTCTCACGCATCAAACCGGGGTAATTGAAATTTCGCTCAGGGAAAGTGAGACCGGGCGGGCGGAGCAATTGCGCTACCACGATCTTGCTCCGGGAAAATATGTGGTCCTGACGGTGAAGGACAACGGCAAGGGCATGTCTTCGGATATGCTGGAGCGTATCTTTGATCCCTTTTTTACCACCCGCGAGGTGGGGGAAGGCTCGGGGATGGGACTGGCAGTGCTCCATGGCATTATCGTCTCCCATGACGGCGTGGTCGATGTGACCTCGGAAGTGGGCAAGGGTTCGGCTTTTTCCGTGTTTTTCCCCCGGGTCCAGGAGAAAGTCGATGAAGAGGAAGATTCAGCCACCGCCATGCCACGGGGATCGGAAACCATTTTGTTTGTTGACGATGAAGAGGATATTGTTACCATGCGGACACGGATGCTTTCCTATCTGGGCTATCGTGTCCTGCCGGCAACCAGTCCTGAACAGGCCCTTGGCTATTTCAGCCGAGGCGAGGAACAAATCGACCTGGTGATCACCGACCATACCATGCCGCGCATGACCGGACTGCAGTTGGCCACGGAGATCATGGCCAACAATCCCCATGTGCCGATTATCTTATGCTCCGGGTACAGTGAGGCGGTGACCCTTGAGGAAGCACTTGAGGCGGGAGTTCGTCGTTTTCTGGCCAAGCCGGTGGACATGCGGTTGTTGGCCCTCGCCATTCGGGAGATTCTGCCCAATCGCAATGGAGGAGAAATATGAGAGTTCTGGTCATTGATGATGACGATCAGATGCGAGTTCTGCTGCGACAGGTGATGGAGTGGGCCGGATATGAGGTTATTGAGGCCGAGGACGGTCGTGAGGGAATGCAGAAACAGCGACGGCAACCGGCCAATCTGGTTATCACCGATTTGATCATGCCTGAACAGGAAGGACTGGAAACCATTAGCCTTTTGCGAAAAGAATTTCCCCAGACCAGGATCATCGCAATTTCCGGCGGTGGCCGCATCGGTCCGGAGGCGTATCTGCCTGCAGCCCAGGAGTTGGGGGCTGATCGGGTCTTCAGTAAACCTTTTGACGTCCGTGAGTTGGCCGGAGCGGTCAAGGAGCTGCTTGGCCATGGCTGATATTCAGGTACTCGTTGTTGATAATTCACCGGTTATTCGTCGAATTCTCGGTTACGTCCTCGAGGGTGAGGGGTGTGTGGTGGATCTGGCCGAGGACGGTCTAGAAGCCCTGGACAGCATCGGCAGACGTCGTCCAGACATCATCTTTACCGATCTGATTATGCCCAAGATCGATGGAGAGAAACTGGGCTATATTATCCGTAACACCCCGGAGTTGAGGGATATCTTTCTCGTGGTACTCTCAGGTGTTGCCCTGGAGGACAACGACGCCACCCTGCGTATTGGCGCGGATGTCTGCATTGCCAAGGGCACGGCCACCGCAATGAAGGTGCATATTAGGGCCGCCTTGGAGCGCTACCGGAACAATCAGCGTGGTGCAAGCAGTAGCATCGAAGGCCTGGAGGGGCTGTATCCCCGGGAGGTGACTCGAGAGTTATTAATCAGTAAGAAGCACCGTGACGTGGTTCTGGCCAGGATGACCGAAGGCGTGGTGGAACTCAACTATCAGGGCCGGATCGTTATGGCCAATACCGCCGCCCTGGGTATTTTTGATCGTCCCGAGGAACAGGTTTTAGGGGCCTCCTTGCCCCAGTTGCTGCCTGTTGAGGTCGGGCAGCGGATCGACACCTGGATGACGCTGATTCAGGCGAAGAGCGATTACGAGCCCCTGGTTTTTACCTACGATAAGCCGATCCACATGGGTGAGCGGCAGCTGATTTGCAACCTGGTACCTGTCCCCGAAGACGAGGCCTTTTTCGTGATCGGTATTCTCCAGGACGTCAGCCAGCGTAAAGCGCTTGAACTTCGGCAGCGACAGCTGGAAAAGGAGTTGCAACGCATCCGTAAACTCGATGCCATGTCGATGATGGCCAGCGGTATTGCGCATGATTTCAATAACCTGCTGACCATTATCAGTGGTAATCTGGAGATGGCCCGATATGTCAGCCGGGATGAAAGTGTCAGCCAACTGCTGGCGGAATCGGCTAAGGCTCTAACGCTGACCACCCAGCTGATCCGTCAGTTCACCACCTTCTCCGATAATTATTTGCCGCAGAAATCCCAGGTACAGCTGCCGGGTTTGATTGACGATATCCTTTCCCACACCCTGGATGGCACCGATATAAACTTCCGCCTGGATACCACCAGCCATGATTTGGCCATCACCCTTGATCCGGATTTGATTCGTCAGGTGTTCACCAACCTGGCCAACAATACCGTTGATGCCATGGGGGGCAAGGGAACAATTGTGGTCGGTATCGATCAGGTCGAAGGTGCCGATGAGGCTGCGCGAACCGGTCAACCCATCCCCAACGGTAAGTTGGCCCGGATCAGCTTCCACGATTCCGGGCCCGGTATTTCACCGACCATTGTTGATCAGGTGTTTGATCCGTATTTTTCCACCAAACAGAAAGGGGCGCAGAAGGGCATGGGCTTGGGGTTGACCATTGTCCACTCCATCGTCAAAAAACATGGTGGGCTGGTTTGGATTGATTCGCCTCCAGAGGGCGGCTGCAAGGTCCTGCTCTATTTCCCCATTCAGGAGCAACGAGCCGAAAACGGTCAGATTGAGGCGGCTCTCGGTCGTGGTCGACGGGTACTGGTTATGGATGACGAGGAGATGATGCGTCTGATCAGTCGCAAGATGTTCGAACACTACGGCTGCAGGGTTACTGTGGCCACCTCGGGAGAGGAGGCAATCAATTTTTTCCAGCAGCAGTTGGATCTTGGCAAGCCCTTTGCCCTCAGCCTGCTTGATCTCCGGGTCCACGGTGGGATGGGGGGACTGGAGGCGGCTCGTCGGATTAGGGAGATGGCTCCAGAGGCGAAGCTGATTGCGGTCAGCGGTGATCCGGGATCGGAGGAAATGCAACAATTTGGCGATTATCATTTTGTCGCCGCTCTGGGAAAACCTTTTTCCATCGACGCCGTGGAGGCGCTTGTGCGCCGCTTTCTCTAAAGACCTTTGCGCCCTTGTGCCGTGCTTTGGGTCGTTCTCGGACAAAGTAGTAACCCGACCCCGCGCGCTGTGTAACCCGCGTTTTTTACCCATTCATCAGTACGGATGGACTCGTAAAAAGTCCACCACACATCAAAGAGATGGCTCCGTAAAGGCACAGATGTACGAGGAATATTTTTTTACGGCGCAAAGGCATACATAGGGTATGTCGAGTGTCGGGGAAAAACGCTGCGACGCGGTAGAACGAAGTTTTTACGACGCCATCAGTATTGAGTTAGACTTGTATGTATTTAGCCCGCAAGGAAATCGGTCCCCGGCAGCAGACGTTTATTCTTCGGCAGACCTACCGCAGTGGCGGTGTGCTCGTTTCTCGTGATCTTGCCGATCTCGGCGGTGATCCCGGCAAGGTGTTTATCTACGATGATGATTGCTCTTTCCATGTCGACGAAGCATTTGTCAGTCATCTAAAATCGTTGGGCGTTGAAGCCGATTACGGCGAAATTGAGGAGCTCTTCTTCCCCTTTATCGATCCCTACATCCAACATCGGCTGCAGCCCTTTCGCAACCGGAGCAAATACCGCAACTGGCGGCCTGCCGGTGAGGAGCAGCGGCGCAGGGCCCTGGCGGAAACCCATGCCGTGGATCGGCGGCGACTTCATTTTCTTCGGCTTGGCCGCTCAATAGCTGAGGGGGAAACCGGAGAAAAGGTGGCTGCTCTCTATACCCTTTTGCTCGACAAATCCCGCGATGAGATCGAGCAGATGCTCATGGCGCAGGAGATGGTACTCAAGCCTCGTGAGTACCAGAGCTATCTCTTTACCACCTTTGATCTCTCACGTTTTTTTAATGAGAGCTATGCCCGCACCATGCCGCAGGCACTCAATCGAGATCGGCTCGATAGTTTTTTTCTTGAGGAGATCTGCCGTTTGGCGGCCGATGCAGATTTTTGGCGCGGATATCCCCAGTACGCTCTACAGCCACCCCTGATCCGCTATCTGATTATGTATTTTGACGGCGTACCCGAACAGGCGCCAACGTGGGCCCACTCCCCCTATTCCACCGGCCAACGGCGTTTTCACCGATCTCACTTCAAAGCCGGTGAGCAGGTCTCGCGGAGCCAGGCCTTTTCTATTTTCGGTCTTTCACCGACTCAGCTCTCAAGTATGCGCAAACGTGATCTTACTCGGATTTATCGCCAAAAAGCCTTGGAACTCCATCCAGATAAGGGTGGCGCTCCCGAGCTTTTTATCCGCCTTACCGCAGCCTATGAAGAGCTGCTGCCCTCCGTGCAATAAGGGAGCATCTGTTGCAGAAGAACAACGAACAAGGCTCACCGCAGGAGCACACCGTCCCGGTCCGAACCCTTTTGCACATTATTGGCCCCATTTTTCGGCGTCACTGGCTACGGTTGCTCGGCGGATTCATCGCCTTGGTTGTGGTGGATTTCCTCCAGCTGATCATTCCCCGGTTCGTGAAAACAGCGGTGGACAGCCTCTCGGCGCAGTCAGCCACCTCCGGTTTTCTGCTGCGGCTGAGTTTGTCGATCTGCCTGGTGGCGGTATTGGTGGCGGTCCTTCGCTTCAGTTGGCGCTATCTGATCATCGGCTTCTCCCGCATTCTCGAGAAAAAGCTGCGTGATCGCTTCTTTGACCATATCCTGGGTATGGATCAGCCTTTTTTCGAACGCTGGACCATCGGTGACCTCATGGCCCATGCGAGCAACGATCTGACCACCGTGCAGATGGCTTGCGGCATGGGACTGGTTGCCGCGGTGGACGCCCTGGTGATGTCTTCGGCAGCTTTGGGCTTTATGATGGTCATCAGTGTCAAGCTGACCCTTATTGCCCTCTTGCCCATGCCGGTGCTCATCGTCTGCACTCGGATTCTTTCCGGTCGCCTGCACCATCGGTTCAACCTGGTCCAAGAACAGTTCTCCCTGCTCACCGAGTTCGCACGTGCCACTCTGGTCTCGGTACGCCTGATCAAAGCCTATACCCTGGAACGGTTCCAAGAGGGCCGGTTCCGCAGTCTCGGCGAGGACTATGTGCGCAGTAACCTCAAAGTTGCCGCCATCCAGGGGCTGCTTTTTCCCATCGCCACCTTGGTGGGCAACGTAGGCATGCTTTTGCTCCTCTATTATGGCGGTACAATGGTGATCAGTGAGCAGATCACCATCGGTTCCTTTGTCGCCTTTGTCAGTTATCTTTATATGTTGATCTGGCCGATGATGGCTGTGGGTTGGGTGGCCAATCTGTTTCAGCGGGGCATCACAAGCCTGCGGCGCATCCACCGGGTCCTTGATCAGCAACCCGTGGTCGTTGTCGGGCCGACCCAGCCTGTAGCGCATCGCGACCAGTACACCTACGAATGCCGCAACCTCAATTTCAGTTATGAAGGCGCCACCCACAAGGCCCTGGAGGCGATCAACCTGGAGATTGGCCCGGGCCTCGTTGGGATGGCCGGTCGTACCGGTTCGGGCAAGTCGACCCTGTGCAAGCTCTTGCTCCGGATGTATCCGGTGGCGGATGATATGCTTTTTTTTCAGGGGATGGATGTCAATAGCCTCGCCCAGGCCGATATTCGGCAACACATTGCCTATGTCGGTCAGGAGCCAGTGGTCTTTGCCGATACCATTGCCGCCAACATTGCCTTTGGTCGGCCCGGGGCATCCATGGCAGAAATCGAAGCCGCCGCCAAGGCCGCAGCCATTGATGGCGATATTGAAAATTTTGCCGAAGGATACCAGGCGGTGATCGGCGAACGAGGCGTAAAACTCTCGGGTGGTCAGCGGCAGCGTCTCGCCCTGGCCCGGGCTCTGCTCTGTGACCGGCCGCTGCTCATTATCGATGATGCCCTCTCGGCAATCGACGTCGAGACCGAACAACAGGTCCTGCGCGGTATTCTCTCCCAGTTGTCGGGGAAATCGGTGTTGCTGATCTCGCACCGGGTCAATGTCTTGCGCCACGCCGATCGGATTGTGCTTTTGGATGAGGGACGAATCATCGATCAGGGGCAACACGAGGATTTACTCGCGCACCCCTTTTACCGCATCATGGTGGAGAAGCAGCAGAGCGATGCATAATTTTGGTTACACGGAAGAGGGGCAGCGCCCTTCGATCGGCGATATTCGACTCTGGCGGCGGGTACTGGAGTACTGCCGCAACCACACCCTCTCCCTGATCGTGGCGGTGGTTTTGTCCTTGGCGGTGACCGTGGCCTCCCTCGGCCTTCCCCGGCTGATGCAGATGGGGATTGACCAGTACATCGTCAATGCGACCCTGCAGCAATCCGCCCGAATTGCCGGCCTGGGACAGGTTGCCCTCTGGTACGGGTTTCTGGTAGGGGTGATCTTTCTTATCACCTTTTTGCAGGTGGTGGTTCTGGAATGGATCGGCCAGTCGATCATGCACCAGCTGCGGCAGAATCTTTTTACCCATCTTCTGACCTTGGATTTAGGCTACTTCCACAATCAGGCCGCCGGTCGACTGGTCACCAGATTGACCAATGATATCCAAAATATGCACGAGATGTTCACCTCGGTGATGGTGACCCTGTTCAACGACGGGCTCAAGCTGGCGGGTATCTTCTGGTTTCTCTTTGTCATGAATTGGCGGCTTGCCCTGGTGATGACCGCCTTTATTCCCCTCGCCGTGGTGGTGACGGTTGTTTTTTCCCGCTTTGCCCGGGAAAAATTCCGCGCCATCCGTTCACAACTGGCCAAGCTCAACAGCTTTCTTGCCGAGTCGCTCGCCGGTGTGGCCGTGATCCAGAGCTTTGGCGGCCAGGAGCGCAGCCGTTCGACCCATGCGGACTTGAGTCGCGAGTACATGGTGCGTAGCTTTAGCCAGATCAAGATCTTCGGCGCCTTTATGCCCATGATCGAACTGATGAGCTCGGCAGCAGTGGCCTTGATCGTCTGGTACGGAGGCGGTGAGGTGATCCAGCGTCACCTTAGCATCGGCGAGCTGGCGGCCTTTATCTCCTACATGCGTCTCTTTTTCCAGCCGCTGCGCGAACTCTCACAAAAATATTCTGTCGTCCAGTCGGCCATGGCCTCGGCCGAACGCATTTTTCAGACCATGGATACCATGCCCGCCATCCGTATTGCCCCTGGGGACGAGACGAATCGATCTGTGGTGGCCGATCAGGGGCGGATCGAATTTCGGGGGATTGATTTCGCCTACCAGGAGGATCAGCCGATTCTCTCCGATATCAACCTCTCCATTGCTCCGGGGGAGACCATCGCCCTGGTCGGATCAACGGGGGCGGGGAAGTCCACCCTGATTTCACTTCTGGTGCGCTTTTATGATCCGGTTGCGGGGTCTGTTCTGGTGGATGGGGTGGATGTGCGGCAGCTGCCTTTGCAGGCGCTTCGTCAGCGGGTGGGGATCATCATGCAGGATATCTTCATTCTCCCCGATACGGTCCGAGCCAATATTATCCTCGATCAGGTCGATGATTCGCAGCGGTTGGCGGATATCCTTAGCCAGACCGGGCTCCAGTCGTTTGTTGACCGTTTGCCCCATGGGATTGATACCCGGATCGGTGAGGGGGCGCTTAATCTTAGCCTGGGGGAGAAGCAGTTGCTTTCCTTTGTTCGCGCCCTGTACCGCAACCCGGCTATACTCGTACTGGACGAGGCTACTGCCTCAATCGATACTGAGTCGGAGAATATGCTGGAACAGGCGATTGCCGCCGGATTTAAGGGGCGCACCTCGCTGGTGATTGCCCATCGGCTCTCGACCATTCGCCGGGTTGACCGTATCGTGGTTATGGATCATGGCCGTATTGTCGAGCAGGGCTCTCACGAGGAACTCATGGGGCGGGAGTCGCTCTATCGGGCCTTGGTTCGATTGGATGGTCAGGAAAAGTGACAGCGTCGTAAAAACTTCGATTTCCTGTGTAAAAGGCGCTTCGGGAACCGGTTAGAGGTTCCCGCGATTGATAAACAGCACTTCCATTCCCGGGGAATCGGTTTGGATTCCCGGCTGGTAGACATAGCCCGAGATCCGGGCGTAGTTGTCCAGGTCACTTTGCCAGAGGTAGGTTATCTCGTATTTTTTCCCCTGACGGATAAAGCGAACTCGAAGGACGTCCGCCGCATCCGCGCCCAGTGCATGTTCAATGCAGCCTTCACTGAGCACTCGCTCACTACCAATGATACGTTCCATTTGGAGGCATTGACCATTTTGGCGGAAAATTACCTGGCCGAGATAGGTCTGTGTATTGTCGAGTTCTTTTCCTACGACCGTGTACGTACCGGCGAGAAAGCCGCAGAGATCCGTATGGCTCCGTGGGTCAGAGGCTCGTGCTGGTGCGCAGACATTCACCATGGTTACAGCCATGCTCAGCAGGATCAGAAAAAAAAGGCGCATAGCTCGCTCAGGGTTTGGGGCTATAGGCCGTGTTGCGGTAAAAGGGAATCGTGCGTGCCAGCATGGTTTCCAAGGTGCCACTACGGATCAGTTCTTCCAGGTAGTTGTTCGCTGCCTGTCGCAACGCGCTGTTATTTGGTCGAACTGCCCAGGCAAGGGGCTCCCGGGTCAGGAGGGTGACGCCGGGGGTCAGGCCCCGGTCAACAAAGAGGGCGGCATAGTAAGAGTTGGCCGGAAGATCGTTGATAAAGACATCGATCTTCCCTGAGATCAGGGCGCGTAATCCCTCCGGTCCATTGGGGAAGCGGGTCACTGTTCCTTTGGCCTTGAGCCCTTTGAGCAGGGTATCGCCGGGGCTGTCGGCAACCACACCCAGGCGGATATCTGCACTGCTTAAGTTGCGGCTGCCGTGACCAAACTGTTTGAAATCATTGAGGTGTACAAGCACGATCTGGCCGGAGATGAGGTAGGGCTCGGTGGTGGCCAGTTTTTGTCGCTGGGCTTCAGCCACGCTCATGCCTGCCATGACAATGTCGATTTTATCTGCCAGGAGAGCCTCCGCCAGTGCACCTCTTGGGAGTTCTTTTACTTCCAATGGCCGCTGGAGTACCCCCGCCAGTCCCCGTGCAAATTCGAGTTCAAGGCCGCTTGCCTTTCCGTTTTTTTGGGTGACCAGTGGAGGCGCGTCGGTGGCTATTCCTACCCGGAGGGGTTGCGGTTTAAACAGGGTCTGCAACAATCCTTTGCCACGCTGAGCCTGGCAACCGGACAGGGCGAAGAGCGTAAGCAGGGCGGACAACACAAGTGGAAAGGTTCGGGCCATGGCATTTGCTCGTGCACGTGAAGAGGGAAAATCGAACATTGTGTTCTCAGCGCCCCGGGGTTCCTTTGATGACCCGGCCGGTCGAAATAAAAGAAATGCCCTGCTGCATTTTGGTGCCGATCATGATCGATTCGATGATCGGCTCGGTCACCGCTGTTTTCGCCTCCCATTCCACCAAAAATTTAGCTCCTGAACCGCCTTTGGATTCGGATTCCGGAACAATGAAGCGGATCGAAGTTAAGGGTGCAACGGGGAGTGGTTTTTCCAGATAGTGCTGCAGTAATTTACCCTCGGAGTCGTAGTAGCGTACACTGGTCAGGGTGAAGGTGTTCTCCGAGTCGGTGTTGCGAATACTTAAGGTCGCAGTGAGGAGAAAGGGTGTATCTCGGTAGCGATCGTCGGCATAAATATGAGAATAGATAGGAACATACACGGTTTGGTTTAACCATTTGGACAGCACTTCAGCCGCTGAGAGAGGACGAGCCAGCAGCAGCAAGAGCAACAGCAATGGGGAAAGGAGTCGATAAATCTTCATGGCATTTTTATAGAGTTGATTTGGGGAGTGCTGACCGCCAGCAGGGCTGCGGCAACCTCTCGGCTGAGGTCGGCTACAGCTCGGGAGGCAGCTTCAACATAGCCTGAATATCCCGGATTGTCGATGGGCCGATTTTGGCGGAAGTTTTTTCGAGCGCGGATGGTTTTGCTTATGGTATCGCTCAGGGTATAGGTGGCCAAGGTAGAAAAATTATAACCATCTCCACTGAATTCCTGTACTTCGATTTCCACCTGGTA
Source organism: Desulfobulbus sp. (assembly GCA_028684915.1). Next base: position 66,718 of record JAQUEZ010000001.1, on the reverse strand, counting down.
ACGCGGGATTGCGTAGCGGGGGCCGGGGAAAAGTGTGACGTTGGTGCTGGCCAATAGAGCTTGCAGATGGGACGTGAGCTTTTGGCCGATTTGCCGGTCAAGCGCGGCAGCCCAGAGGTGGGTGGAAGCAGCGTGGGTTTCTCCGTTTGCCTGCTGATACAGGAGGCTTCGTCCTTGCAGATGCGGTGCCACCCGTACCGGCATCACCAGGATCATGTCCGGCAAGGTCTGGGAGTGGAGTGTCAGCGGTGCTTGTTCGATCAGTTGCAGGCTGTAGAGGGTCGCCGTTTTGGTCGAGGCCAGGCAGCCAGGGAGCCACAGAACCACCGAGACGAGCAGGAGTTGTCGCAAAAGTCGGCGCAGGGTGTTGTTCATGGTTTTTCCTCCTTGGAGCCGAAGACCAGGGCGTTGGGGTTTTGTTGGAGGAAATTGCTGACCTCCTTGATAGAGACCGCCGCCTGTTCGATCTCCCGTAGAGATGCCTCCATCTGGTAGACAAAAAGCGAATCCTTGTCGGTCATCTGCTGCAGGTTGTCCAAGGTGCGGGTCAGGGAGGCTGCAGCGGTATTCAGACCGGTCAGCAGTTGCCTAACCTCATCGTTTAAATGAGGCAGCCTTTTATCGGCATTTTTTAGCAAGCCGTTGGCGGAATCGGCCACTTGGGAAATTTTGCTCAGCCCTTTTTTCAGTTCAGCGGCAATCTCGGGAAATTGCTGGTCAACATGGGCCAACAGGGTATTGAGCTGTACCAAGGTGGTGTCTGCCGAACTGATCGTATGCCGGGTTTCCTCGGAGTTGAGGATACTGTTGATCCCGTCCAGGGCAATGGTAGCTTTATTAAGGATCTCGCTGAGCGGTAGGCTCTCAATTTTTTGGGTCATCTGTTCCAGACCAGAAGGCATGGTTGGAATCTCGAGAATATCCGAATTTTTGCCACGGAAGATGGCTACATTCTCCGGATATACGGCCAGATCAATATAGAGTTTTCCCGTCAAAAAACTGGTGATTTTCAATTGGGCCCGTAAACCTTTGCCGATCATCTGGGTGAGGGTGGCATGGACAGCCTCCATATTCCACTCATCAGCACGAATGCCTGAGAGATTGGTCGTCTTTTCGATATCGATAACCACCGGGATCAGGTAGTCGTTTTGTCCCTTATCAAAATTTATCTGCACCGCATTCACTCGGCCGATGCTCACCCCGCGGAAGGTCACCGGTGCTCCGACGTCAAGGCCGTAAAGCGAGCCGGTGAAATAGGCAACACAGCGAAAACGATCATCGCGCAGTTTGATCTTGCCGAGGACGATGATGGCGGCAATTGCAATGGTCAGCGCCACGAGGACAAAGGCGCCGATCATAGTGGGGTTGGCTTTTTTACTCAAACCGTACGCACCTCCCGTTTTCCGGTTCCCCGGGTGAGAAAATTGATAACGGTCTGGTCCTGGCAGTCCCGAAGCAGGATTTTAGGATCGCCGGTGGCCAGCATGGTTCGGGTCTCGCTGTCGAGAAAGACCGAGTTGGTGGCAATGGTATAAATCGAGGCCAACTCGTGGGTGACGATGACCACCGTGGCGCCAAGGCTAGCGCGCAGTTCCAGAATGAGCTGGTCCAGGTTACGGGCACTGATCGGGTCCAGGCCTGCCGAGGGCTCGTCAAAGAAGAGAAAGTCCGGGTCTAGGGCGATCGCGCGGGCCAAAGCCGCCCGTTTGCGCATACCACCAGAGAGCTGGGCTGGATAAAAGGATTCAAATCCGGCCAGACCGACCAGGGAGAGCTTGAAAGAAACCAGCTCATCAATGAACTTGGGCGCGAGATCGGTGTAGTGCTGCAAGGGCAAGGCTACGTTTTCGCCCAGGGTCATCGAACTCCACAGGGCCCCTGACTGATAAAGGACACCCGTGCTGCGAAGGATTGCCGCTTGGTCTTCATCATCCAGTTCCCAGAAGTTTTCCTCCCCATACCAGACCGATCCCTCGGCTGGCGCCTTGAGGCCGATCATGTGCCGCAGCAGGGTCGACTTGCCGCAGCCCGATCCGCCCATGATGACGAAAATGTCGCCGCGGTTGATGGTGAAATCCAAGTCTCGCTGGAGGACAAAGCTGCCGTAGGCCATGGTGAGATGGCGGATGGTGATGGCGGGTGTCGGCGGAGTCGCGGCGGCGATCATCGGTAAAGAAAATAGGTAATGATGGAGTCGGAGACCACAATTAAAACGATGGAAGTGACCACCGCCGAAGTGGTTGCCTCACCCACGGCCAGGGCACTGCGGCCGCACTGCATGCCACGCAGGCATCCAGCAAATCCGATCAGCACTCCGAAGACCGAACTTTTGAGCAATCCCTGGCCGCACTGGCTGAGGTGCAGGGTTTTGCGGGTCTGTTCCAGATATTCCATCAGGGACAGGTCAAGCATACTGACGCCGATGATGGAACCGCCGAGGATGCCCATGATATCGGCGTAAATACAGAGCAGGGGCAGCATTAGCATCAAAGCCAGCATCCGTGGCAGGACGAGAAACCCCACCGGCGAGATACCCATGGTGCGCAGGGCATCGATCTCCTCGTTGACCTGCATCGTTCCCAGTTGCGCTGCATAAGATGCCCCAATTCGTCCAGCAATGATTACCCCGCTCATCAAGGCACCCATCTCCATCACCATGCCCAGACCGACCAGGTTGGCCACATAGATCTGGGCGCCGAACATCTGCAGCTGGACAGCGCCGACAAAGGAGAGAATCACGCCCACCAAGACAGCTATCAGGGAAACGATTGGCAGAGATTCAATACCGCAGCTTTGGACAAAGGCAAAAAAATCGCGGGGTTTGAAAGGCCGTTTTCCGGTAACAAGGGCAACAAAGGCCAGGATGATTTCGCCGATAAAGGTAGCGATTTCCTGCCATTGAGCAAGCAATGTCAGCACTTGGCTACCAAGGCGGGTGATAACCGCCTTTTTAGGGCCAGTCCCACCAGTACGCTGTTCGGGAACAGCCTCGGCAAGGGCGAGCAGTCCTTGCACGCCATGCGGCAGTCCATCGAGGGTAGCGTGTATCCCCAGATGGCGGGCATGGGCGAGTACGGTCTTGAGAAAAATGAGCAGCCGGGTATCCCAGGCTGTCAGGGACTCAGAAAGAAAACGGAGCGTGAGGTCGGAGGAGTTCAGTGCCGTCAAAATCGGCCCGGGATCAGGCGGCTCGGAATGGATAGTCCAGGTTCCGCTGAGACGAACACAAACCTGACCCTGCCGACTACAGTCGATGTGGAATTGGGGTGGTTGCATTGTGCCCGCCATATCCTGAGACAAAAGGAGGCCTTATGCCTGGCGAACCGGCCTAACGGCCAATCGGTTGAGCATTGGCTGCTGGCCGGGGCAGAAGGTGACGCAGGGGATCGGCCTGTGGATTTGTCCACTTGAGGTTAATGAGAATATCAAAGACCTGCACCGCTTTTCCATAGTATTGACGATTCCAGTCATCAAGGGGCGAAATGGCTGCACCTTCAAGGCTGACCCCACCATACAGTCCCTGAGATCGACCAAAGGCAAGGATGTCTGCGGTCTGGGCTTTGGCGGAAACACCGACCGGGCCAGCAGCCACGGCCACATCGGCGCCGAGCTTAAAATCGGTAGAGAGCATGGCATTGAGGCCCCGATCAGTCATGATGAGGAGGATAATTTCCGAGGCGTCGGCGCCGATCTGGAAGCCGAAGGACAGGGAGCCCATGCTATAGAAGGCAGGTGAACTCCATTTACCGGTTCCGGGGTCCTGAGCCAGGAGTACACCACGGCCACCGGAGCCACCGACAATAAAACCACCGCGCAGCATCTGCGGGACAACGAAAATACCTCGGGCATTGACTGCATTGCGCCGAAACCACTCCATATCCGGGTCGGCGAGAAATCCCCGGTAGACCACGGTAGCCTGATCGACCAGGCTTGCGGGTTCACCGTAATACTCGGCGGATGCTGGTCCGCAGAGGAGGAAAAAACTGCATAAGGCGAAGAGCGTTGCCAAAAAAGAGCGGGTGAAAGAAGACATGGTGAAACCTCCGAGGAGAAAAGGGGGAGATGGGTTCCTGCCTGCCGGAATGACGAATGGGGTGAAGGGGTCCGTAAGAGCTTAAAAAGAAAAACGTGCGTCAGGAAAACAGGTGGCTACAAAGCGCGAAGTGATGTCCGCACGTCACCTTACGGGGAAAACCATGATATGGTATGATCCTTGTTTCGACAACAAAAAATTATTTGGGGCGGCAAAGGAGGGAGGTTACAGCCACCAGGCTCGGTAGCTGTAACCGGACGGGCATGATCTTAGTCGACAGCGTAAAAATAGTCTTTCTCGGCACCGCATTTAGGGCAGACCCATTCGTCGGGCAGGTCGGCAAAGGCTGTTCCTGCGGCAATACTATTTTCGTAATCGCCTTCTTCAGGATCGTAGATGTATCCACAGGGACATTCCATTTTCTGCATAGCTGTTTCTCCGGCTTGATGTTCAAAAATTTTCCCCCTGCGGTAAAAGCATGGCATGGCGGAAATTGACTGCCTGTAACACTATATATTTTTGCAGCCAGGGACAACAAAAAGAAGGGGGGGATTGATAAAAATTATCCTTCTTTGTGGCGGTTGGGCCCAGGCCTGGTGTTCCTAGGGATATGGGCGATTTGCACGAGGCAAGGAACGTTTTTCCGGGGAAAAGGGCAAAGGCTAAATATTCCACTTGACAGAGATCCCTGTAATCGGGTTAAATTGCACGTTCTGCGAATAAATATTTTCATCGAGATTTTTGTCGTTCCCGCAGAATAAACGTGGACGACATACCGTGCAGTATCTTTTTTTGTTGCCCGGTTTTCCCTCTTAGGGTTTGAACGAGTTTTTATATTTTCATTGCCGTTATAGATATTGAGGATAGAGAGGAGGAGTCGCATGTATGCAATAGTTCGGACCGGCGGTAAGCAGTACCAGGTTGAGACCGGTGATACGCTTCGCGTTGAGAAGCTTCAAGGTGAAGTTGGCGACACGGTAGAGTTGGCAGACGTTCTTCTGCTGGTCGATGGTGAGGCTATTACAATCGGTCAGCCCGTTGTTGACGGTGCTAAAGTCGTTGCCAAAATCGTTGAGCAGGGCCGTCATAAAAAGGTTCTCGTTTTCAAAAAGCGCCGTCGGAAAGGCTATCAGGTCAAGAATGGACATCGCCAGATGTACACTGCTTTGACCATTGAAACGATTTCAGCATAAGTGACAAACTGATTTACTGGAGAGTATACCATGGCTCATAAAAAAGCGGGCGGCAGTTCACGGAACGGCCGCGACAGTGCAGGTCAGCGGCGCGGCATTAAGCGATTCGGTGGCCAGGTCGTCAAGGCGGGCAATATTATTGTTCGTCAATTGGGGACTGTTATTCATCCGGGGACCAACGTTGGTTGCGGTCGTGATTACACCCTGTTTGCCAAGGTTGACGGCGAAGTGAAATACGAATCCTTTGGCAAGGATCGGAAACGCGTTTCCGTTTACCCCGTCGAGTAGGCGGACTACTCCACGAGGAGTGGTATTCCGCATCTCCTTACCCCCAAGGGTGAGTGAGGTGCCCGCTGTTTAGTTGCGGACCCGGCATCAGAATGTTGATGCCGGGTTTTTTTGTAGTATCGCCTTGAAGAGTGATAAGAAGCCTATGGGGTTTATTGACGAAGCAAAATTTTATGTCAAAGCGGGAGACGGCGGCAACGGTTGCGTCAGTTTCCGGCGTGAGAAATTCATATCCAAAGGCGGCCCCAACGGCGGCGATGGTGGGAAAGGCGGCGATGTGTATCTGGTGGCCGACCGCAATCTCCGGTCATTGATCGATTTCCGTTATCGCTCGCACTTTAAGGCGGAATCTGGGGTGGGTGGTCAGGGCAGCGACATGCATGGCCACGGCGGCAAAGACAGTTTTGTGCACGTTCCGCTTGGCTCAGTGATCAAGGATGCCGAAACCGGCGTGGTCTTGGTCGATCTGGTCACGCCCGAGCAGGTCTATCTTATTGCCGAAGGCGGCAAGGGTGGGCTGGGCAATGCCCGTTTTGCCACCTCCACTAATCGTGCCCCTCGTAAGGCGACCCCCGGTCGTCCCGGTGTGGAACGTTGGCTGGTGATTGAACTCAAGCTGCTGGCGGATGTCGGCCTGATTGGGCTGCCCAATGCAGGTAAATCGACCCTGCTCTCCAAGCTCTCCGCAGCCAATCCCAAGATCGCCGCTTATCCCTTTACCACCCTTGAGCCGCAGTTGGGGGTGTTGCACATTAAATATTTCGAGCCCTGCATCATCGCCGATATTCCAGGACTGATCGAGGGCGCTCACCAGGGTGTGGGCCTGGGACATCAGTTTTTGCGCCACATCGAACGGACTTCGATCCTTCTCCATCTCATCGATGTCTCCGGGGACGACGAGCAGCCGTTGAGCGATTACCGGATCTTGGCAGCCGAGTTGGCCGCCTATAAGAAGGAGTTGCTGGAGCGTACCCATCTGGTGGTGCTCAACAAGATCGATCTGGTGGATGAGGAGCGTCTGGCGGAGGTGAAGGCGCAGTTTGAAGGCCTTGGCCTGGAGGTGCTGGCTATTTCTGCCGAAACCGGAGATGGCCTGGAACGCTTGAAAACAATGCTCGGCGACGTGCTGGAAAAACAGCGTGCAGAGGAAAACCATGACCTTTCAGGTGAATAAGGAAGACGGCCTTTTCTACCGTCAAACCCTGTTTGATCAGGCAAAACGCGTGGTGATCAAGGTCGGCAGTGCCGTCCTCACCAATGATAATGGCCTAGACCTGGATATTATTGCCAACATCGCCCGCCAAGTCAGTTTTCTCCAATCCACCGGACGGGAGGTGATTCTGGTTAGCTCCGGAGCTGTGGCTGCTGGCAGAAAACGGTTAGGCATCGAGAAGACGCCCCATGAAGAACTGAAAGTTAAGCAGGCCCTGGCGGCAACCGGGCAGGGGCTTTTGATGCAGGCATACGAGCAGGCCTTTGCCGAATTGCAACAACCGGTGGCCCAGGTCCTGCTCACCCATGGCGATCTCTCCAATCGGGGACGCTATCTCAATGTCCGCAACACCATCCTTACCCTGTTTGAATTCGGGGTCGTGCCGATCATTAACGAAAACGACACGGTCTCTGCCGAAGAGTTGCGTTTTTCCGACAACGATACCCTGGGCGCTTTGATGACCAACATGATCGGTGCGGATATGTTCATCATCCTCACCGATGTCGATAGCCTCTATACCGGTAACCCCTCCGTGGATCCCACGGCCCGCCCAATTTACACCATTGCCAGCATCACCCGCGATATCGAAAAGATGGCCGGTCACGCCTCCAGCGCTCTGGGTACCGGCGGCATGATGGCCAAGATCCGCGCCGCCAAGATGGTGGCGGCCTGCGGCGGTTGTTCCTTTATCGGACCGGGCAAGCATGCGGAAATTCTTCAGGCGCTGTTCAGCGGTGAGCTGATCGGGACTTTTTTTATGCCCGGACAGGGGAAAATTAATCGGCGCAAACACTGGATCGCTTATGTGCTCAAACCGCAGGGCTTCCTCGTGGTGGACAATGGTGCCCGGCAAGCCCTGGTGGAAAAGAACAAAAGCCTTTTACCTTCTGGTATTACCGAGGTGCGCGGCAGCTTCCCGGTCGGGGCTCCCGTGCATTGTCTAGATTTGGAAGGTACGGTGATTGCCGCCGGTCTGAGTAATTACAGTAGTGTCGATCTGGAACGGATCAAAGGGCGCAAAACCCGGGAGATTGCCGAGGTGTTGGGCCGCAAGGAACATGACGAGGTCATCCATCGCGATAACCTGGTTTTAATGGGTAACGAGGGGCCGCTGCCACGTGCGGCTTTACAAGAGGAGCCCCTCGCGTCATAGTGTGAAGGCAAGCCCCGGACAATTCGGTTGGATGAGATACGAACGTTGATGGACTCGTAAAAAGTCCATCACACTCTAAAAGATGGCTAAGTAAAAACACAGATATACAAGGAGGAGTGTTTTTTACGGCGCGAAGGAATATAGCAGGTATGCCGAGTGCCCGGAAAAACGCTGCGACGCAGGAGATCGAAGTTTTTACGACGCCATCAACGTTGAGAAAGGAGGACAGCAATGGATCGAGCACAGATTGAAGCAACAGTTCTTGAGATGGTCAAAAAGGCCAAGGCCGCTAGTCGCAGCATCGGCGCCATGCCGACAGCACTCAAAAATACCATCCTGCTCGAAGTCGGCGAGGCCCTCTTGGCCCAGCAGCAGTATATTATCGCTGAAAACGGTAAAGATATGGCGGCGGGTGAGGGTAAAGGACTCTCTTCGGCCATGCTTAACCGGCTGCAGATCACCGAAAAGGGGATCAACGACATGGTCCAGGGGCTACGTGAAGTTGCGGCCCTAGAGGATCCGGTGGGTGAGGTGGGCGAGATGCGTAACCGGCCCAGCGGTATCACCGTTGGTCGGATGCGGGTACCCTTGGGGGTTATCCTCATGATTTATGAGTCCCGGCCTAACGTGACCATCGATTCCGCCGCACTCTGCCTCAAGGCGGGAAATGCGGTGATCCTCCGCGGCGGTTCCGAGGCCATCCATTCCAATCTTGCCTTAGCCAAGGTGCTGCAAGAGGTGCTGGCCAAGCATGCTGTCAATCCAGCCATTGTTCAGGTGCTCTCCTTTACTGAGCGCGAAGGCATTGATTGTTTGCTGACCCAGGAAGAGTACATCGATCTGGTTATTCCCCGTGGCGGCGAAGGGCTGATCCGGGCGGTGACCCAGAAATCGCGCATCCCTGTGCTCAAACATTATAAGGGTGTGTGCCACTGTTTTGTCGATGAGGATGCCGATCAGGAAATGGCTATCCGCATCATCCTCAATGCCAAGGTGCAGCGGCCAGGCGTGTGCAACGCCCTGGAAGGTGTTTTGGTCCACCGGGAGATTGCCGCCGAGTTCCTGCCCAAGATGGCCCAGGCGCTACAGGCGGAAAAAGTGCGTATGCTCGGTTGCCACAGCAGCTGCCTGCTTTCCGGCGATATGATGGAGCCGGCTGGCGAGGACGATTGGGGAACGGAATTTCTTGATCTGGCCCTGGTGGTCAAGGTGGTGGCCGATTTAGAGGAGGCCATGGATTACATCGACTGCTACGGTTCTAGACATACCGAGATCATTCTTACCCGTTCCTATGAACGGAGCCAGCGTTTCCTGCGTGAAGTTGATGCCTCGGCGGTCATGGTCAATGCATCCACCCGCTTCAACGACGGCGGACAGTTTGGCCTGGGGGCTGAGATCGGTATTTCCACCACCAAACTCCATGCCTATGGTCCTATGGGACTCAAAGAGCTGACCACCCGGAAGTTCATCGTCTACGGTACAGGAGAGACCCGCGCCTAAAGGTGAATGGCTGTTCCCGACATTCTGCCGTCGGTCTGTTCGGCGGTACCTTTGATCCGGTCCACCAGGGGCATCTGGAACTGGCGCGACATGTGCTCAACCACTGTCGCCTGGACCAGGTGCTGTTCATTCCGGCACCGCAACCGCCGCATAAGTGGCGGCCAAGGGTTTCCTTTGCTGATCGGGTTGCCATGATCGAGGCGGCTCTGGCCGACACCGGGGAAGGGGCGCGAATGAGCTGCTCCTGTCTTGAAGCGGACCTGCCGTTCCCCTCCTATACGGTGCAGACGGTGGAGGCCTTGCAAAAAACGAGGCCTGATTGTGCGTATTCCTTTATTATCGGTGGGGATTCCCTGGTGGATTTACCCAACTGGTATCGGGCAAATGATTTGCTCGCACGGGTGAATTTGATCGTTGTGTATCGGGATACTCTGGCTTCCGAGGCCATCGGTCCGATCCTTCAGTCCCTGGATCCCAGCTTTCGTTTTGATGCCCAACTGGGGTTGTGGTGTAATCACCAGGGACGAATGGTACGCTATCTTGATGATCTTGAACTACCGGTGTCCTCCTCTCTGGTGCGGGAGTGCCTGGCCCGGGGTGAGGTGCCATCCATGCTCCCCCCGGCAGTGTTTGATTATATCCGGCAGCACCACCTTTACGGCTGGCAGGAGCCTTGATGCGTTATATTGCCGATCTCCATATCCACTCTCACTACTCCCGGGCAACCAGTAAGGCCAGCAATCTGTTCGGTTTGGCGGCCTGGGCTGCGGTCAAGGGGATAGACGTGGTGGGGACCGGTGATTTCACCCATCCGGCCTGGTTTGCCCATCTCCACCAGTGGCTGCAGCCAGCAGAGCCCGGCCTTTTTTCCCTTAAGCCCGATTGTGGCTGTGATTTCAGCACATTTCTACCGCCGGGCCTGCAACCGGCCATTGCATCGGAGCGGGTTCGCTTTATCCTCAGCGCCGAAATCAGCTCGATCTATAAACGGGGCGGTAAGGTCCGTAAAGTCCACAATTTGCTTTATGCCCCGGATTTTGATGCGGTTCGTCGTATCAACGCCACCCTGGCAACTCTTGGCAATATTAGCTCCGACGGTCGGCCCATCTTAGGGCTTGATTCCCGCGATCTGTTGGAAATCCTCTTGGAAAAGGCACCGGGTGGATTCCTTGTCCCGGCCCATATATGGACCCCATGGTTCTCGCTCTTTGGCTCCAAATCTGGCTTTGACCGGATCGAGGATTGCTTCGGGGATCTCAGCGACCATATCTTTGCCCTCGAAACCGGCCTCTCCTCGGATCCGGGGATGAATCGACTTATCTCGGCCCTGGATCGTTTCACCCTTATTTCCAACTCCGATTGCCATTCGCCGTCTAAACTCGGGCGGGAGGCCAATATCTTTACCACCGAGATGAGCTTTAGTGGAATCCGTGAGGGCCTGCGCCATCCCCGTTCTGCCGCTGGCGAGCAGGCCTTTGCCGCCACAGTCGAGTTTTATCCGGAGGAGGGCAAATATCACTGTGATGGCCACCGTAAATGCGGCGTTTGCCTTGAGCCGGTGGAAACGCGCAAGCTTGATGGGCTCTGTCCGAGTTGCGGCAAGCCCTTGACCATTGGCGTGCTCTACCGGGTAATGGAGCTGGCTGATCGCACCGAACCCCGCCATCCCCAGGGCAGCCCGGCGGTGCACAGTCTGATTCCGTTGCAGGAGATCGTGGGCGAACTGCTTGACTGCGGCCCGGCCACCAAGCGGGCAACCGAGGGGTATAGTCGTTTGATTACTCTCTTTGGTTCGGAGTTTGCTCTGCTGCTTGATGCGCCGCTTGCCGAGATCAACGCCAAGGCAGGGCCTTTGATGGCTGAGGCTATCGATCGTGTCCGCACCAATCGAGTGATCCGCCAGGCGGGTTATGACGGAGAGTTCGGTGTGATCCGGGTCTTTGACGAGGGCGAACGTGCCAGCCTCTCTGGCCAGGGCAGTCTTTTTGGTCTGGGCAAGAGTCGGACCCGTAAAAAAAAGGCTCAACAGTTGCCCCTTACAACAAAAGAGGCCACGTCCAGGTCGTTGGTGAACGTTTCTCCAAAGCTCCTCAACAGCGCCCAAGAGCAGGCTGTCGTCAGTACGGCCAGGATAATTGTGGTCCAGGCAGGACCCGGCACTGGCAAGACCCATACCCTGGTCAGTCGGGTGGAGCGGGTTGCTCGGGAAACCGGGGGGCCTTGTACGGTGATCACCTTTACCAACAAGGCGGCTGCCGAGGTGCGGGAGCGTTTGGCAAAGGAAAATGAAACCGGCAACTCGATCATGGTGGCCACCTTTCACGGCTACTGTCTCCACCATCTACGACAAACGCAACCCGGCTTGCGAGTCATTGGGCCGGAAGAACGGCTGCTTTTGTTGGAAGAGCTCTTTCCTTCTTGGCGACGTGAAGAACAGCAAAGCCTTATGGAAACACTGACCACCTACAGTCGCAGTGGTCTTGTTCCTCCTTCTGAACAGCTTACTCTGTACCGGCAAAACCTGAGCGCCCAGAATCTGATTGATCTTGATTGCCTGGTGCCTGAGGTGCTGGAGTTGATGCGGGCACAAGGGGAACCGGCACAGAGGATGTGCAGGGCTACCGGCCATCTCTTTGTCGATGAATTCCAGGATGTCAATCAGGCCCAATATCAGCTAGTGGCCTATCTAGCCGGGCAACAGGCCAGCGTTTTTGCCATCGGTGATCCAGATCAGGCGATTTACGGCTTCCGTGGATCCGATCCCCGGTGGTTCCAACAATTTATCACTGAATTTCAACCCGACTGCCACCAGTTGGTGTGTAATTACCGCAGCGGTGCGACCATTATTCGTGCCGCAGAAGCGGTTATTGGGCGCAATCCCCATCCTTTCCCGGTGGCGCCGATGGAAGCGAAAGCGGCATTCCCCGGCAACATGTACTCCGTAGTCTGTGCGAATCCGGAACAGGAGGCTATACGTATTGCCGATCAGATCGAAGTGCAAATCGGCGGCACCTCACACCGGGCCCTCGAACGCTTTGATGCCACTTCTCAAGCCCTGGCAAGTTTACGTGATATAGGTATCCTTTATCGCACCTCCCGCCAGGCGCTGACGATCAGCCGCGTGCTGAGCCAACGTGGAATTCCCTTTCAGTTGGTGGATCTGGAGGCCTATTACACCAAAGGTGTCTGTCGACCGTTCTATGCCTGGATGCTGTTGCTCTCCGGTTTGGCCGAGCCGCAGCACCTGCTCTGGCTTTTAGGGGAAGAAAAAAAACTTGGCCGCGTACTGCCCCCTGAAGTTCCAGGTTTACTGAAACAATGTTTTCGTGAACAGCAACATCCTCAGGCTGCCGTGCAATTTATGCAGGCACTCGCTGAAACCTCTCTGGATCCTTTGCACCAACTGTACAAAGTTCTGGTTGGGGCCGGCCCCGATCATCCCCTTGCGAAATTTTTTGAGACTCTCATCACCTATTACCAGCTGGATGCGGAAGAAGAAAACCTGCAACGTCTGCGGGAGGAGGGGGGGTGTCAGTATCAATCTCTGCCGGCATTGGCCAGGCACCTTCTTCGGTTCAGTGACTCGGTGCTCTACGACAATCGGGCCGAGGCGGTAACCCTCTCAACCCTGCACGCTGCCAAGGGGTTGGAATTTTCTCTTGTCTTTATCGCAGGCGTGGAGGAAGGCCTTCTGCCGCTGGCGCCTCGGCAACGTTTGTCGCTGGAACAGGTGCAGGCTCAGCTTGAGGAAGAACGCCGCCTTTTTTTTGTTGGTATTACCCGCGCAGTCTCCACCCTGTATCTGAGCTGGTGCCGCAAGCGGGCCCTCTATGGTGGTCCTCCCGAGGATCGGCAGCCATCATCCTTTGTAGCGGAATTGCCCCCCGATGCCCTGACTCCCCCACCCGCGATTCAGGAAATCCGGAAGAGGCAAACCAAACATCGACAACTCTCGCTTTTTTCCTGAACCATGCATGCGTCGAAGACTGAACAGCAACGTCTAGCCGAACTCGAGGCCAAGGTGCTTCGATTGGAGCAGGAGAACCGTCAGCTCCGGCAGAAGGCGCGTCAGGCCGATTCGGCCAATCAAGCCAAATCCGACTTTCTTGCCATGATCAGCCACGAGATCCGTACCCCTATGAACGGGGTGATCGGGATCAGTGAGTTGCTGCTTGATACCGAACTCCAGCCACGGCAGAAACATTTTGCCCAGCTGATTCGGACCTCGGCTTCCAGTCTCTTGACCCTGATCAATAACCTGCTTGATTTCAGTAAAATTGAAGCCAATAAGATGGCCTTGGAGGTCGAACCCTTTAACCTGCGTACTCTACTGAGTCAATTGCTGACCCTCTACCAGGTCACCGGTAAACGTAAGGGGCTGTCTGTCTGCGCCCGCATCGACCAGGCCCTGGCGGCCCAGTACAAGGGGGATGGCTTCCGGCTGCGTCAGGTATTGGTCAATTTATTGGGGAACGCGATTAAATTTACCGAACAGGGAACCGTCGAACTGCAGGTACAACGATTGCAGCACCTGGAAGCGGGCGATTTGCTCCGTTTTGCAGTCCAGGATTCCGGGGTCGGTATCGAGGGCGGGTCTATTGGCAAGCTGTTCCAGCCCTTCTCTCAGGTCGATAGTTCCTCCACTCGACGTTTTGGCGGTACAGGCCTGGGGTTGTCGATTTGTGCCAAGCTGATCAAGTTGATGGACGGCGAATTCGGCGTTGATTCCGAGTACAGTCAGGGGTCTACTTTTTGGTTCACCGTGTTTCTGCCCCGGGTGGAAGAGGAGGTGCGGGAGCCGGCGGCTGTCCTTCCCGCTCCGGAAAGCCTTCCCGAGGAGATAGTCGCTTCTACACCGCCGACGAGTACGGGGGAGCAGGGTATTCGCCTGCTGTTTGTTGACGACGAGGAAACCAATCGGATCGTCATGGCCGAAACTTTCCGCCGAACCGGGGTCGAGGTGGTTTTGGCGGCAAACGGTCAGGAGGCGATCGATCTCTGTCGCAACAACCGTTTTCACCTGATTTTCATGGATTGCCAGATGCCGGTGGTCGACGGATATGATGCTACCCGGGTTATACTGGACGTAGCAGAGCAACAGCGGCAAACCTCACCGCCCATCGTGGCCCTGACTGCCGATGCCACTGCAGCGGCGAGAAAACGGTGCCAGGAGGTTGGTATGGTGGATTATCTGGTCAAACCTCTTGATTTCAATCGGTTGCAGGAGGTGCTTTCCCGCTGGCTACCGGAACTCAAAACCTCGGTGGTACCCAAATCGTCACGGCGGGAGCAGGTGGAGGGGCAGGTCTCAAACGGAAAAGGTGCGGTAGTCAATGGCGCCTCCCTGCAACGGTTGCGGGAGCATGTGGGCGATATCACTCCGGCAGTGGGCGTCTTTCTTCGCTCCCTCGATCGGCGGTTAGCCGAATTGCAGCAGGCCGTAGCCGGTCAGGATGCCCAGGGGATCAACAAGGTAGCGCATACGATGAAAGGGAGCAGCAGTCAGTTTGGTGCCGAGGAACTGGCAGGCCTCTGTCTGCTCGCTGAGCAGATGGGGAAAACCGGTAATCTGCGCCAGGGGAAAAGAATTCTTGAACAGATCACCCAGGCTGTTACTCAGGTGAAACAATTTTTTACGGAACAGCTTGATTAAAGAGCATATTCCACTACAATAACTGAGACGGGCCTCAGTTCGATTCCTTTTTTTGGAGATGCGCAGATTATGACAGTTTCCCTGTTGTCGGGGGCTCCTCCGGTCATTCTCATGGTTGATGACGACGAGGTCATCCGTATGCTCATGCGCCAGTTCCTCGAAGGAGAGGGGTATCTTGTGGTGGAGGCGGAGGATGGCCCTGCTGCACTGGATATAGTGGCTGAACAGTCCTTTGACCTGGTGATTCTCGACATTGCCATGCCGGGGATTGACGGACCGGACGTCTGTGAGCAGATTCGTACCTCCATGACCAACCCCCCGCCGGTGTTGATGGTCACCGCCCTGGACGACGAAAAGAGCATCGAGCGTTCCTATGCCGCCGGTGCCGTGGATTATATTCGCAAACCCCTGCGCTGGCCGGTACTCAAAAATCGTATCCGCTATATCCTCGGTTCTCATCGTGCCAAACAGGAACTCGAACTCCTGTCCCGTAACTATGAGATGATCCTTGATGCGGCAGCCAACGGTATTTGCGGGGTCGATGATCACGGCCTGATCAGTTATATCAACCCAGCTGCCCTAAAAATGCTCGGCTACACCAATAACGAGGTTAGGGGTGAGCATTGTATGGATATTTTCAAGGTTTCCGTTCCTGGCAGTGATGATTTTTCCGTGGATTGTTGTCCTTTTTTTACCCAGGCCGATGCTTCGGTCACGGTTTGTTACGACGAGGCACGTATGCTCCGCAAGGACGGGACCAATTTTCCGGTGGACTTCCGTTCCACCCCCATCCGCCAAGGGCATCGTCTGGTCGGTGGAGTGCTCGTGTTCCAGGATGTGACCGAACGTCAAGAGGCCGCCGAGCTGATCCGCTATATGGCCAACCACGATCCGCTCACCAACCTCCCTAACCGCAATTATTTTCGCCGTCGTCTTCCCCAGGCTATTTCCTTGGCCAAGCGCTACGGGCGCATCCTCTGCCTGCTGTTTATCGATCTTGATCGGTTCAAGCCGATCAACGACCAGTATGGGCACGGGGTCGGCGATATCGTTTTGATGCAGGTGGCGGAACGGCTGCGCGGTGTGCTTCGCTCCTCGGATTCGGTTTGTCGCCTCGGTGGAGATGAGTTCGTCATTCTCCTTGAAAGTACCGAGACCCTAGAGGGCTCAACCCTGGTTGCCCAGAAGGTGATCGAGTCACTCAATGAGCCGATCGAAGCCAATGATCACATCTGTTTCATTGGCGCCAGTATCGGTATTTCGGTCTTTCCCAATGATTGCAGCGATGCCGAGACTATGCTCCGTCATGCCGACATCGCCATGTATGAGGCGAAGAAAAAGGGGCGCAACTGCTGGCAGCTTTACGAGCCCCTGGTTAAAGCCCCTGGGCAATCGTCCTGATAATATCTGATTTGCCAATTATCCCCACCAACTGCTCGCCCTCCAGTACCGGCAGGGTGTGTATCTTTTTCTCTGCCATTAAGGTCGCAATTTCTTCCAGTTCCGTCTCCGGGGTAACGGTGAAAAGCTGCTGTGAGCAGATGTCGCCTACCTTGGCTCCGGCTATTTTTTTCAGTTCCTGCTCCATTTTTCCCGGTGATTCAAGAAAAACAAAGGCATCAAGGATAGCCACTGCCGTGGGCAAGTGTACCTTTTTGTTCTGAAAAATGAGATCGCTCTCGGTCACCACGCCGACCAGTTTACCGGCCTCGTCGATAACCGGGGCACCGCTGATCTTTTTTTCAAGCAGGAGCGTTGCCAACTCACGAACACTTGTCTGCGGATTCACGGCGACAACGTCTTTGGTCATTATATCAAGTGCTTTCAGCATAGCTACTCCTTGTGGTTGTTGTTTAGCAGGGTGCCTAGAACCCGAGGAAGGGCCTGGGCGACTTCGGTGGCGGTGAATCCATAGGGCTGGTTGGCGGCGATTGAGTCGGCAGCCAGGCCGTGGAGATAGACGCCTAAGGTGGCGGCCTGCCAAGGCGAATAGCCTTGTGTCAGGAGGCCGCCGATAATGCCGGCCAACACATCCCCCATGCCGCCGGTTCCCATTCCAGGGTTTCCAGTGGTGTTGATGGCCCAGCGGCCGTTATTTGCCGCCACCACTGTTCCGGCTCCTTTTAAAACGGTGATCAGCTCCGGGCAATTGACAGCATCATTGAGCCATTGAGCGGCCTGAAGACGGTCAGCCTGGATCTCAGCTATTGAGCATTCGAGCAGCCGGGCCATCTCGCCGGGGTGTGGGGTGAAAATTCGTGGTCCAGCCGGGAGGCGGATGAGGTCGCGATGGGCCGCCAGAATGTTGAGTGCATCGGCATCGATCACCATGGGTGCGGGGCTGTCGCAATAGAAACGAAGGACGAGCTCGGCAGTTGCCGGATCCGTCCCAATCCCCGGACCAATGACCAGTGCATCCTTGCCTTGGGCCAGGGTGTCGATGAGCGGGAAATCATCAATGGAGAGAAAACGGCGTGAGGAGGGCAGTATCAGGGTCATGGCCTCGGCGAGCACGGTTTCAAAAATGGGGTTCAAATCTGCGGGCACGGCAAAGCTGACCAGTCCGGCGCCGCAGCGCAGCGCTCCCTGACCGCTGAGCAGGGCCGCACCGGTTTTCCCTTCAGATCCGGCCAGGATGAGTAGGTGACCGTTTGATCCTTTGTGGGCTGTTTTGTCTCTTTTGTTCAGGAGCATGGCAGTGGTTTGATCCAGAACCTCGCCCTTGAGCGCCATCCGTTCGACCACCTTGGTGGGGATGCCGATATCAACCCGTTCCAACCGGCCGACTCCAACGCCACCATGGTGGTAGTGGCCCGGTTTGGGCTGCCCGTAGGTGACGCTCAGGTTGGCCTGCACGGAAATACCCAGTACTGAACCGGTATCAGCGTTTAGTCCCGAGGGGAGGTCCACACTGACCACTGGCATGTTGTGGTGATTGCCAAGGATATTGATGCAGTTGATCACATCGTGGAAATGACCACAGACTTCCCGCTGCAGACCGGTACCGAAGATGGAATCCACCAGGCTATGCATAGGATGCATCCGGTTGAGGGTGAGGATGGTATCGACCAGAGTGAGCATTTTCTCCGAGTAGTCGAGTACCTGGTAGGGTAAACGCAACTGCTTGAGAATCATAAAGTTTAACGCAGCATCGCCTTGGAGTTGGTCCGGGTCAAGGAGAAAGAAGACAAAGGGATAGGCGCCCAGGCCGTGGACCGTACGGGCGATTACCAAGCCATCGCCGCCGTTATTCCCAGGACCGGCAAAGATGCAGACCGTCTTGCCCGCCACCGGACCGATGATCAGCTCCATCCGTTCCACCGTGCCCCGACCGGCGTTTTCCATCAACACCATCCCGGGTATGCCTATTTCTTCAATAGTTTGTCGGTCGAGTTCGCGCATCTGCGCGGCAAGGGCCAGCTGCATGCAAGATACTCCGTGGTTGAATCAGTGGAGGAAAGGCGTTCCTCTGCCTGTACCGGTGAAGCATGGAAACTCAGAAACACTATACAGCGGCTGTTGCGGGGTGGCAATCCCGGCAATGGGGGTAAAGTCTGAAAAAGAACAAACCTAGAGGAATAAAAACAGGGGGTTGCAAAGTGTGGCATGCCGCTTCCAAGGGTAGGGGCGAAAGCGGCATTTATCAAAGGCATGGGTATGGGGGCAGAAGGGCTCGTTGTGCCGGTCTAGCGGTGAAAGAGGCGCGAGACCCACTGCCAGGGACGTCGCAACGCCGGAGCGATGGTCCGTTCACAGCAACCGGCACACCAGTGCTGCAGCCACTCCGGAAGCAGCGGCCGTTCCTGATCAACCCGGTAAATAATCCCCATCGTCAGGGCAAAGAAGAGCATATTGGGAAGCCACATTCCCAATACTAGAGGCAAAGAGCCTTCCTCGGCCATCATCCCCGTGGTGGTGTAGGTAATGTAATAGAGGATAAAGAAACCCAGGCCCAGGGGAATACCCACTGCCCGTCGACCAGGAGCTGCCTGGAGGCCAAGCGGCAGGCCGAGCAGGCTGAGAATGAAGCATCCCACCGGCAAAACCAGGCGATGATGGTATTCGCTGAGATATTTTTTATAGGTTTTGGAGTTCGGATCATTCTTACTTGCGGCTTGAAGCAGCTGCTGTTGGGGCATTGTACCCCGGCTGCGGTTGGCCACATTTTCCCCACCGACCTTGGTCGGGAGTTGCAGGCCTATCTGCAACTGGTAGCGGCCGAAATGGACCACCTGGTTATCCGGGCCTTGCTGGTTGTGCAGGCTGCCATCGTTGAGCACGATGGTGACCCGCTGGTGTTCCATATCCGCTTCCATATGCCCGGATTGAGCCAGAGTAATCAGCGGCTGTTGGCGGCCACGCATGTCGGAGACATAGACCCCGTGCCAACCTTTTTGTTTATCGATCCGGTCCACGTAGAGAACAATGTCCCCGAGGGCCTCGGTGAATTCATGAGGGCGAATGCCGTTGTCGATTTTCTCCATGGCCAGTTGAAACATCAGTTGTTTGAAGCCCAAGGCGCCAACGGGAATCAGACGGATGGAGAAGTATCCGGTGAGGGTGGCGATGGCCGCGGCGATAATTATCACCGGCGGCAGCATTTGGCGCAGGCTGATGCCGCAGGCCTTCAGTGCCAGGATCTCCCGGTCGTTAGTTAGGCGGGTGAATCCGACAATCACCCCGGCCATGGAGGCCATGGGGATGATGTAAAGGAGCATGTGGGGGAAGATATATGCAAAAAGGCGGATGAAATCGGCCGGGCCGATTTGAAGCGACAGCACCACCTCCAACAGCGGAATCAAGCGGATGAGAAAAAAGACCCCGTAGAGGATGAGGAAAGAGGCAAAAAACGGGGCCAGCAACTCGTTGGCAATATAACTGTAGAGCAACAGAGGCGGGGAGTGAAACAGGCCTCCCCGCGGTTGTTGTATACGCCCAGGCTTATTTGATCGCCCGGTTGACAGCTCAAGGCTCATTGAGGGCGGACTTGATGTTGACGTTGATCCAGTGCTGGTCCCACCATTCGATGGGGGAAACAAAGATGCCATGGATCAACATGGAAAAATGGAGATGATCGCCGCCAGCCATGCCGGTTGCCCCGGAATGGGCGATGGGTTGGTTCTTTTCAACCAGAATCCCAACCGTGGTATCGATACTGCTGAGGTGGGAATAGAGGCTGGCAATCCCCTGGCCATGATCGATAATGACCACGTTGCCGTAGATGCCGAGGTAATCGGCAAAAACCACTTTACCGCGGTTGGCTGCCCGGATTTCAGCCTTGGCAACCGAGGCGATATCCACGCCGAGATGGGTCTGATTATCCACAGCCTGACCGTTGTACATATAGGTCCGTTGGTCGGCGTACCCTGCACGGCCTGCACCGGGCATGCGCAAGAAACGGTCTGCCCAGAGTTGGTTGGGATCGGGATTGGCGCAGATTTTGGCGATGGTTTGGGCGTTGCTTTTACGGACCTGGTTGTTGATGTAGAGATATTTTTCCAGCAGGGTTCCCTTCATTTCCGGGTAATGTTGTTCGAATTCAGGCATTTTTTGCAGGAAAAAGTTATCGCTTAGATTGATGATATCGTGTTTTTCCGGCACCGCTTTAAACGCAGCCGCAAAGGGGGTTGTTCCCTCGTTGCCAGCCTCATCGTAGGCTACAACCCGAGTTTGGCTCGGTGCTTGTGCATTCCAGGGCAGGGCAAAGTAGGCCACATAGGTGTCTTTCTTGCTGGTGGGATAGCCGGGGAAGAAGGCATTGTCGATGAGGACACCCTGGCGTTCAGGCTGTTCGGCCACGGTAAACACTACCAGACCGGCGCTGCCCGGTTGCACCACTCGTTGGTCATGCACCAAACTCACCTTGGGGGGGACCGTGTCCATGATCACCGGAATGCGTTGCACGGTCTCGTTGCCTTTGAAAAATCCGTTGAGGGAGAAATCCCGCACCGAGATCACCAATTCCGCCTCACCCTGTTTGATCCCCGCCTTCTGGGCATCGATCATTACCTTTTCGTTGAGGCTTTGCGGACCGGCGGGCTTAAACCAGGCTGTACGCGGAAAATGGCGTTCCATGAGTATTGCCGAGGTTTGGCCTTGGGTCAGGGTGATGGTGAGCGCGCTGATACCGCTTTTCTTGTCGGCAACGTGCAGCGGCAGGTCGATGGTGCCGCCGAGGTATTTGATTTGTTTGTCGAGAACGAGGGTCGGTTTCTCAAATTCAAAGAGCAAGAAGGC
The DNA here is from genome assembly GCA_028684915.1 of Desulfobulbus sp. Next base: position 45,448 of record JAQUEZ010000001.1, on the reverse strand, counting down.
GACAAAACCGCCAGCAAGCAGGGCGGCTGTGGCTACCGCTGCAAAGAACATCTTGAAAAAACCGCTTTTTTTTCGGGACGAACCACGAAGTCGAATATGGGTAGGCATGGGGAAAAGAGAGCTTGGTTGTATTGACGAAAGGAGATGGTTATTCGTTCCAGATCACATCGTAGCGCTTGATGTGCATCTCCGGGACCGGAATAATGGAGAACCGTTTTCCGGTCTGCTGTTCCAGTTGTTCGATGGTGTAGGATTCCTCATTGAGCAGCATGTCGGCGATATGAGGATGGACCTTGATGGTGACGTGGGAGCCGCCGATTTTACGCGCATCGCGGGTGATTTTGCGGAAGATCTCATGGCAGACAGTCCGTCGTGATTTGATGAAACCGTCGCCGCCGCAGTAGAGACAGGGCTCGCACATGGTCTGCATCAGGCTTTCCGAGAGCCGTTTACGGGTCATCTGTACCAGGCCGAACTCAGAGAGCTTGAGGATGTTGACCTTGCTCTTGTCGTTGCGCATGGCCTCCTGGAAGACAGCGTACAGCTCCTCCCGGTGCTCCTCGTTATCCATATCGATGAAATCGATAATGATGATGCCACCAAGGTTTCGTAGCCGCAGCTGGTGGGCAATCTCGCGTACCGCCTCCATGTTGGTCTTGAAGATGGTTTCGGCCAGATCATGGGCACCGACATAGCGGCCGGTATTGACATCAATAACGGTCAAGGCCTCGGTTGGCTCGATGATAATATAACCTCCGGAGCGCAGCCAGACCTTTTTGTCGAGCGCGCTGTTGATGTCGGCCTCGACGCCATAACGCTCAAAGAGCGGCAGGTCGGAGTTATAATAGGTAATTTTGTCCCGCAGTTGCGGGGCAAAGGTCTGGGCATAGGAAAGCAGCTGCTCGTAGACCTCGTAGTTGTCGATCACCAGTTCATTGATCTCTTCGGTGAAAAAATCACGCACCGCCCGAAGGATAATGTCCAGATCCTTATAGATGAGGCAGGGCGCATGTGCCTTTGCCGCCTTGGTGAGGATTTCATCCCAGAGCAGCAGGAGAAATTCCATGTCGGCTTCCAGAGCCTCGTTGCCGATATTTTCGGCCACAGTGCGCATGATGAAGCCGGTACCCGGCGGCCGGAGGACCTCGATTTTGTCGCGCAGCTGCTGACGGGTGACCTCATCTTCGATCTTGCGCGAGATGCCGATATGGTCGGTCAGTGGCATGAACACCAGATTGCGGCAGGGCAGGGTGATGTTGCAGGTCAGACGGGCGCCCTTGGAGCCGATGGGTTCCTTGGCAATCTGCACCAGAATTTCCTGGCCTTCATGGAGGATTTCGTTGATCGCAGGGCTTTCGGGCAGATGGGCAGGTGGCACCGAACGCAGCTTGTGACCCGGTATCAGGCGCTGGAAATTTTCGGAAAAAATATACTGGGCCTCATCCACATAGAGAAAGCCGGTACGTTCCAGACCGATATCGACAAAAGCCGCATCAATACCCGGCAGCACCCGGACCACCCGCCCCAGGTAAATATTGCCGATCAGTCCTTTCTCCGAGACCCGTTCCAAATGGAATTCACGCAGGTTGCCATTCTCCACCAGGGCGATCCGGTTCTCGTAGAAGGTTGCATTGATGAGGATGTCTGTGTACATACTCTGGTCTGATAAAGTGGATGTGTAGCCGCAGATTGTCGCTGAGACGCAGGTGGGGCTGACTCGTTCCTGGATCTGTGAGCGTTCGTGTGTAGCTTCGTATTCGGTAGCTATCCGATTAAAATAATGATTATCGGTTAGTTATGAAGGTGAAGGTGGTGCACGGACGGATGCCCCGAAGGGCAGTAGGTGAAGCTGGGAATTGGAAGAAAGCTGTCGCTCTTGTGCTGCAAATGCGACCAAATGAGCTTTACCCACGCATTCTGTCGTCACGGATTCAGATTGTTGAAAGCGTTTAGTATACTATACCGTCGGCAAACCGCCAGTCTAAATTGGTCGCGCTCTTGTCCATAACGCTGTTGCCGGAGAACAAAGGGCTCAGAAAATTGGTTCCTCCGCAGAATGTGTGGGTTGGTCGGCAACATTCTGAACCGCAAAGCATTGTTTTAGTGTGTTTTTCTATGTCAAATCCGAGCAGATGCATTGGGATCGGTCGTTGACTAAACCCTATGCACCGTTTTTTAGTACGGTGCGTTCGGTAGCATGGAGCCCCAACTCTATCAAGGCCAAGCCCTGCGGGTGTGCGCTGTGCGCACAGCCTTGACAGAGCCGAGCCTCCACGCTCCACCTGAAGGTGGCAAGGGTGACGGGGCGGCGGGCGCCCCCACACCTTTACCTCCGGCGGGGCTCAGGTTCTGGGGCTAAATATCAAAAATTTACCCACAGATTCTGCGGACGAGGCAAAAAATTGTGATATCCGTCATCCTTCCCACCTATAACCGGGCTGCCTATCTGGAGCGATCCCTTGCCTCGGTGCTCAAACAACGGATGCCCTGTGATGAGGTAATTGTGGTCGATGACGGCTCCAGCGACGACACCATTGCCGTTGTTGAGCGAATTGCCGCCAATTCGACCATCCCACTGCACCTTGTGCATCAGGAGAATCGTGGGGCTGCTGCCGCCCGCAATAGCGGTATCCAGGCGGCAAGAGGTGCGTTGTTTGCTTTTCTTGACTCCGATGACTGGTGGCTACCGCAAAAGCTTGCCCTGCAGGCAGCTGCCATGGCTGCCAATCCCAAAATACTCATCTCCCATACCCGGGAGAGATGGTTCCGTAACGGTCAACGGGTCAATCAAAAGAAAAAACATGATCCTCCCGACGGCGACATCTTTCAGGCAAGCCTGGCAATGTGTGTAGTCGGGATGTCGACAACCATGGTGCGACGCGAGCTTTTTACACGTTACGGCTTTTTTGATGAAACGCTGCCCTGCTGCGAAGATTACGATCTCTGGCTACGGGTGGGGTGCAGGGAACCCTTTCACTTGGTGGGGGAAGCGCTGACCGGCAAGGATGGAGGGCGCGATGACCAGTTGTCGGTAATCCACCGCATGGGTATGGATGTGTATCGAATTCGTTCCCTGTGTAACCTGCTTGACTCGGAGGTTCTTACACCCGATCAGCACCTGGCAGCTCTAACTGAACTGGTTCGTAAGTGCACCATTTACGGGCAGGGATGTAATAAACACGGACGTCCCGAAGAAGGTTTGCGCTATCAGCATCTGGCACAATATTATCAACATCAACATCAACACCAACATTAACCGGTACCGACTCTGTGAATCAACCCCCCTCCTATGGTGACCCTGGCCGTTTCGTCACCCAGCTCCATGTGGCCGAGGATTGCCTTGAGCTCCCCTATACCCAAGAGATCATTGCCCGGGCGAATCTGCCAGTGACCATAGTGAGAGAACGAGGCGTTCCTGTTATTGAAGGAGAATATCCGTTCAACCTCACCGCCGGTAAACATCACCTGTTGTTGTGTCGCAATCGAGGGACGTTTTTCAAGCCTTGTCCCGGTACGCGCGAGTACCGCTGTTGCAACTATCAGGTGTTGAACATCGGCATGAACTGTCCCATGGATTGCGTCTATTGCATCCTTCAGGCTTATCTTAATAATCCCTGGCTCAGTTTTTTCGTCAATGTCGAGGACCTTTTTGCCGAACTCGATCAGGGGCTGGATACCGAACCGGAGCGTTTCTTCCGCATCGGTACCGGCGAGTTCACTGATAGTCTGGCCCTGGACAATCTCACCCACCTGAGTCCCAAGTTGGTTGAATACATGGCCAGGCGCACCAACGCGGTGCTCGAGTTAAAATCCAAAAGTGTCAATATCAAGAACCTCCAAGGCCTTGACCATCGCGGTCGTACTTTGGTTGCCTGGTCACTCAACAGCCCGCCAATCATGGGCAGGGAGGAGATCCGCACTGCGACTCTGGAGGAGCGTTTGGCTGCGGCTGCGCAGTGTGCCGAATGGGGCTATCAGCTCGCCTTTCACTTTGATCCGATTATTCTCCATGACGGCTGGGAGGAAGGGTACCGCTCTACCATTGATCGCCTTTTTGCGGTGGTCCCAGCCGAGTCGATCGCTTGGATTAGCATGGGGGCGCTCAGGTACTTACCCGCACTGAAAAGCATTGCTGCCGACCGATTTCCCCAGTCCCGCTTTTTTTATCAGGAATTCATCGACGGTTTAGATGGAAAACGGCGTTATTTCCGCAGCCAGCGGGTGGAGATGTATAAAGTTATTCTCGAGCGGCTACGCCAACACGCGCACACCAGAACCTGTATCTATTTTTGTATGGAAAACGATACCATTTGGCGCGAAGTCTTTGGGTTTATCCCGGAGGCGCAGGGTGGCCTGCCGGCAATGCTTGATCGGTCGGTTGGGTAGCCCAGCCCCATACTCTGTGGTCAAACACGCTTCTCGATATAATGGGAATCGATTTTACGATGTCGTCATTTGGAGTTGAACACAGTACGTGTCTTCCTCGTCAAAGGCTACGCATGCAACTATTGATTGCAAGCAATCGAGAACTAGTTTTTCCTCCCTTTTTGTTCGACGAATTTAGGCTGAAATATCAGCTGGGCAATTGTTCGGTGGGCGTTTTTTTGTTGGCCTCTCAGCAAATAGATTGGCGTCAAGTTTATTGATCAATTTCAAATCGAATTTATCCTTGTGGCCGGAGAGTTTGAAATTTGGCTACAGTCAGTGCAAATCGGGCTGTCGATACACCTGTTGATTGTTTGTTTTTTGTTAGGTGAATTCAAATTTCGTTGGGAGAAGTGCCACTTTGTGGCTAGGTGTATTTACCTAATGAAAAATGTCATCAATTAGTTGCTAAAGTGCTTGATGTTGTGTTTAATTATGTCGGAAAAATATCAGATGGATGTGATTTTTTGCATATGAAAGTGATTGTTAAATATTATGAATTATTTTTTTAGTTTTAGATTGAGCAATCTGTTTATGTGTTTTTAATATTTTGCATCCTGTCGTTGTAATCAAATCAAGGGGGTACTTGTGGTTTCAATCAAAGTTTCCGATATGGTGGTTGGCGAAGGCGATAGCTATGTGGATATGGTGGTGAGCCTGAGTGAGGCGAGTACGAGCGCGGTCAGTGTGAATTATGCAACTGGATCTGGGACAGCAGATCACTATGATTTTGTTGGAATTTCAGGCAATTTGCTATTTGCTGCTGGAGAGACGACTAAGGTTGTGCGGGTGGAATTGAGACAGGACACCTGGGATGAGGGATATGAACGTTTCTGGTTCAATCTAGATACCCCAGTAAATGCCAAGTTAGCCCAATCTTCAGCCATGATCAGTATCATTGATGATGAGGCGAACGTGGAGACCCCTCAACTTTACGTCGATGATGTGGTTGTGGACGAAAAGGCTGGGACTGCAACCTTTGTGGTAACGCTTAATGGTAGGACCGGTGGTTCGAGTAACAGTACCATCGAAGTGAACTACGCAACCAGCAACGGGACAGCCCAAGCCGGTAGCGACTATAGTGCAACCAGTGGTAAGTTGACTTTTGCTCCCGGGGAATCAGCGCAGACCGTGATCATTGATATAACCGATGATGCGTTTGCCGAGAGCGAGGAAACCTTCAATTTTACCTTAAGTGACGCGGTTAATGCCAGTATTTTCGACGGCACTGCGGTTGCCACGATAGGGTTGAGTGACACAACGGCCGCCAATCAGCCAACGATCAAAGTTTCCGATATGGTGGTTGGTGAGGGTGACAGTTATGTAGACATGGTGGTGAGTCTGAACGCACCGAGTCCGAGCGCGGTCAGTGTGAATTATGCAACTGGATCTGGGACAGCAGATCACTATGATTTTGTTGGAATTTCAGGTGATTTGCTATTTGCTGCTGGAGAGACGACTAAGGTTGTGCGGGTGGAATTGAGACAGGACACCTGGGATGAGGGATATGAACGTTTTTGGTTCAATCTAGATACCCCAGTAAATGCCAAGTTAGCCCAATCTTCAGCCATGATCAGTATCATTGATGATGAGGCGAACGTAGAGACCCCCCAACTTTACGTCGATGATGTGGTGGTTGATGAGAAGGCTGGGACTGCAACTTTTGTGGTAATGCTTAATGGTAGGACCGGTGGTTCGAGTAACAGTACCATCGAAGTGAACTACGCAACCAGCAACGGGACAGCCCAAGTCGGTAGCGACTATAGTGCAACCAGTGGTGAGTTGACTTTTGCTCCCGGGGAATCAGCGCAGACCGTGATCGTTGATATAACCGATGATGCGTTTGCCGAGAGCGAGGAAACCTTCAATTTTACCTTAAGTGACGCGGTTAATGCCAGTATTTTCGACGGCACTGCGGTTGCCACGATAGGGTTGAGTGACACAACGGTCGCCAATCAGCCAACGATCAAAGTTTCCGATATGGTGGTAGGCGAAGGCGATAGCTGTGTGGATATGGTGGTGAGCCTGAATGCACCGAGTACGAGCGCGGTCAGTGTGAATTATGCAACTGGATCTGGGACAGCAGATCACTATGATTTTGTTGGAATTTCAGGCAATTTGCTATTTGCTGCTGGAGAGACGACTAAGGTTGTGCGGGTGGAATTGAGACAGGACACCTGGGATGAGGGATATGAACGTTTCTGGTTCAATCTAGATACCCCAGTAAATGCCAAGTTAGCCCAATCTTCAGCCATGATCAGTATCATTGATGATGAGGCGAACGTGGAGACCCCTCAACTTTACGTCGATGATGTGGTTGTGGACGAAAAGGCTGGGACTGCAACCTTTGTGGTAACGCTTAATGGTAGGACCGGTGGTTCGAGTAACAGTACCATCGAAGTGAACTACGCAACCAGCAACGGGACAGCCCAAGCCGGTAGCGACTATAGTGCAACCAGTGGTAAGTTGACTTTTGCTCCCGGGGAATCAGCGCAGACCGTGATCATTGATATAACCGATGATGCGTTTGCCGAGAGCGAGGAAACCTTCAATTTTACCTTAAGTGACGCGGTTAATGCCAGTATTTTCGACGGCACTGCGGTTGCCACGATAGGGTTGAGTGACACAACGGCCGCCAATCAGCCAACGATCAAAGTTTCCGATATGGTGGTTGGTGAGGGTGACAGTTATGTAGACATGGTGGTGAGTCTGAACGCACCGAGTCCGAGCGCGGTCAGTGTGAATTATGCAACTGGATCTGGGACAGCAGATCACTATGATTTTGTTGGAATTTCAGGTAATTTGCTATTTGCTGCTGGAGAGACGACTAAGGTTGTGCGGGTGGAACTGAGACAGGACGCCTGGGATGAGGGTGATGAACGATTTTATTTTACCCTCGATACCCCTGTCAATGCAACCATAGCCAACGCATCAAGATCCATCTACATCTACGATGATGAAACTAACCCGACCATACTCCGGTACGGGAATAGTGATGATGTGTATAACCTCACTTCTGAAGATGATATTGTCATTGAAAATTTAAATGGCGGCAATGATACGATAAGGGCACCGTTCAGCTACACTTTATCGACGGCTTATGGCGATGGGACCGCCTCATGCTATGTGGAAAATTTAACCCTTACTGGTTCAGCTGCCATTGATGGCACCGGAAACAATATTGATAATATCATCACGGGAAACAGTAACAGTAATACCCTGAAGGGCTTGGACGGGAACGATACCTTGATCGGTGGTGGTGGCGTCGACTCCATGGTCGGCGGGCAAGGGGATGATCTCTATATCGTTGATAATACAAGGGATACAACCACGGAAGCTTCGGGTGCCGGTTCTGACACGGTCCATTCAGATTTCACGTGGACGCTTGCCGCCAACATTGAAAAATTGGTCCTGATTGGTACGCAGGCTATCAATGGAACGGGTAACGATTTGGCCAACACCCTTACTGGGAATGCTCAAGCCAATGTTTTAAAAGGTCTTGCCGGGAAGGATGCTTTGTATGGCCTTGCCGGCAACGATATATTGAATGGGGGGGCCGATGCGGATTCCATGACAGGTGGTTCGGGTAACGACACTTATTTCGTTGACAACATTGGGGACCGCATTTCTGAAGCATCGGGAGAAGGGCGCGATACCGTCAATTCCACCATCACTTGGACGCTTGCCGCGAATGTTGAAAATTTGGTCCTCTCCGGAACCAAGGCCATACATGGCACGGGGAATGAACTGGCAAATGCACTAACAGGAAACAGTGGCGCTAACAAACTGTACGGGAGTGGCGGCAATGATCTATTGAATGGAGGTGCCGGCAACGATACCCTGAATGGTGGGGCTGGTGTCGACGTATTGCGGGGTGGCCAGGGGAACGATACATATTTTGTCGACAATGCCAACGACAAGACCATAGAGGCTGCCTCTGCAGGAACCGATATGGTCAGCGCCAGCCTTTCGTGGTCGCTTGCCGCAAATGTTGAAAAAATGGTCCTTACCGGGACAGAATCCATCAATGGAACCGGTAACGGTTTAGCCAATACAATAACCGGCAACAGTGGCGCCAATAAGCTGGTCGGAAATGGTGGCAATGATTTGCTAAAAGGCGCTGCCGGGAACGATGTGCTGAATGGTGGTGACGGTAATGACGTCCTGGATGGAGGGGCTGGTACTGACACCCTGATAGGTGGCTTGGGCAATGATACCTACAAGGTCGACAATGCCAAAGATAAGACCATAGAGGCTACCGCTGCAGGAATCGATACGGTCAACGCTAGTCTTTCGTGGTCACTTGCGGCAAATATTGAAAAATTGATTCTCACTGGAACAAAATCCATCAATGGAACCGGTAACGGCTTAGCCAATACAATAACCGGGAACAGCGGTGCCAATAAATTAATTGGTAACGGCGGCAATGATGTGCTCAATGGGGGTTCCGGCAACGATATCCTCAACGGTGGCGTCGGTGTCGACGTGCTACGTGGCGGCCGTGGAAACGATACTTACTTTGTCGATAATGGCAGGGATAGGACCATAGAGGCTACCGCTGCAGGAATCGATACGGTCAACGCTAGTCTTTCGTGGTCACTTGCGGCAAATATTGAAAAATTGATTCTCACTGGAACAAAATCCATCAATGGAACCGGTAACGGCTTAGCCAATACAATAACCGGGAACAGCGGTGCCAATAAATTAATTGGTAACGGCGGCAATGATGTGCTCAATGGAGGTTCCGGCAACGATATCCTCAACGGTGGCGCCGGTGTCGACGTGCTACGTGGCGGTCGTGGAAACGATACTTACTTTGTCGATAATGGCAGGGATAGGACCATAGAGGCTACCGCTGCAGGAATCGATACGGTCAACGCTAGTCTTTCGTGGTCGCTTGCGGCAAATGTTGAGAATCTGGTTCTTACTGGGATTAAATCCATTAATGGAACCGGTAATGGTTTGGCTAATGCAATGACCGGCAATAGTGGTGCCAACAAGCTAGTTGGTAACGGCGGTAATGATGTATTGAACGGCGGCAAAGGGAACGATACCTTGAATGGTGGTACCGGCAGGGATGTTTTTATTTTCAACACTGCTCTCGATGAATCGGCAAATATAGACACAATTGTTGGGTTTAACGCTACTGACGATACAATTCGTTTGGATCAAACAGTATTCTTCAAGCTCTCCACAGGTGAGCTTGCCTCGGCTAACTTCCAGGCTTCTGAATCAGGAGCCGCGGTTGACAAGAATGACTACATTCTCTACAACACGACAACAGGCGCGCTCCTCTACGACACAGACGGTAGTGGGGAAGGCGTTGCTGTTCAGTTTGCAACCTTGAGCAATAAGGCAACGATAACAGCCTCTGATTTTGCCGTTGTCGCCTAAAATTTCATCTCTTATCCCCCTCTTGAGCCCCTGATGGGGTTCTAGGGGGGCTCTTTCATGTTTTCCTGCTCGCCAGTCCGGCAGGTGGAAATCTGTGCCTGCCTTTTATCCTTTTATCACAGCGGATTTTTCGCCATACCTTTGGCAAACATCCATCTAGCCGTGGTTTCGTCATTTACAGGGTGACTTCCAGCGTTGCCAATGTCAATCAGCTTTGAAAATTGCCCCTCTGAAATTTAAAAACATGGCTCGTTGCCGGTTTTTTCGATGATGTCGCAATGATGAGTCAGGCGATCCAGCAAGGCAGTGATCATCTTGGTGTCGCCGAACACCTGCGACCATTCGCTGAAACTCAGGTTGGTGGTCACAATCATTAGGGTTCGTTCGTACAGTATGCTGATCAGATGGAACAGCAAGGCCCTGCCGGCTTTGGAAAAGGGCAGGTAGCCCCACTGATCCAGGGCGCAAAGCAATCCACTCGAGCAAACCGACTGGCCAAACCCGCCTGATTTGCCGTGGTTTTTTCCAGCTCCAGCCGATTGACCAGGTCGACTACACCAGAAAAAACAAACTCTTTTTCCCCCACTTGACGCAATGGGGAGCGATGGCGATGGTCAAGTGGGGCTTGCCGCTTCCCGTACCGCCAATGAAGACCAGGTTTCTGGCTTGGCGAAGAAAGCCGCCGCTGTACAGAGCCCGAATCAAGGGCTGGTTGACCGGAGGAATGGTTGAAGCGGAAACTGTCTAGGTCCTTCGACGTCGGAAAACGGGCGGAGACCATCTGGTAGCGATTGGACCTGGTCTCTCTCTCAGCGGTATCGGCCTGGCAATCGGATCTGGCGGCGGTTCCAATTCGCGGGCAATCAGGTTGAGGATCACTTCTCCGCGAAATATAGAACGCTGCAAGGCTTTGCCACAGGTCCGATCAACCAGATTCAGCCCATGGGGCCGGGCTGCGCGCAGTGCTTGAGCGGTGCGTCATAGCGCACAGGGGCTTTTGCGCAAGCAAGCCTACATATAGAAAGGGTGTTGAAAAGTATTTGTAAAAACATCAGAAAATCGGAAAGTTAACTCCCAAAAAGGCGAAAAACGATTTTGCAGTTAATATGCTGATTCTCCGTGGTAAAACGATGATCGTTTCAACCCCTTTATAGAGTGTCTTGTCGTAGCCGAATTAGCGGACATGCTCGCTAATCACCGCGCCGTTTTTGATCACCCGCATCAGGTTGGCCATAGAATCTCTGCTCTATGATGCGAAAGGTGCTGGCTGTGGTGTTGCAACGCTTGCTAGTAAGCCGACCATCATTGCGGCCGATTTTGTGGTAGCGGCATAATAGTTCGAAGAGATGTAGCAGCAAAATTTATTGGTTTGATCAGCCAAGAGACGGCTAATCAAACCAATTTTTTGTTAGTAGCCCATATTGGTATTGGGAGAGGTGTAAAGCTGTAAACCGCCACTGTCCGCGCCGCTGCTTGATGTGACTCGAAACAAAATATTTAAACCATAACACTGACCTTTCATGGTGGCGTAATTGTAATAGGCCCAACCTTTTGGGGTGATTTTCATTCGGTATGCACCAGGAACTGAAAGTGGCACAATATCCCAGGTGATTGCTCTAACAACACCAGAGTTCATGTCTCGTGCAATCACAAACTTAAAATTAGACTTAGTCAATCCTGTTAAGGGTTTGCCGCTTGTTTCTCCAGTGAGTAATATTTCTATTGGCGTTGTTGCTGTCCCTGCGGTTGGTCCTTTGACCATTTCGTAACCTAGAATCAGTTCAGCATTTGCTGGCTCTAGTAAATTGAAAAAAAATAGTGAAGTAAATAATACCAAAAATCCTCTTAATCTCATTTGTACCTCCATTACGTAAAATTTTATTAATGTATTGTTACATAAGGGGAATTTTCTTGAAAAAGCAATAGAAAAGATGATTGTTTTGTTAGGAATTGTTCAGCTATTCCCGCTTTGAGCTATTTTGCTGAATTTTCATTGTTTTTCCGGGGAGATTTCGCAATCAAAATTGCCTAAAAACAGGAAGTTACCTTTTTCAAGGGAAGAAGTGTTAATAAAAAGCATGCAACTGTCTGAATTCAAAAGACAATAGCTTACGAAAAGCCTGTGGAAAAATGATCATAAATCAACCAGATGCATCAAAACGGGAATAGCTGGGAATTGTTTGCCATAAATATTGTGCTCAACGATTTGAAGCCCTTAATAATGAACACGTTATGATCTTGTCTCAATGTTCCATTTGATATTGAAAAGGATAGGGGGCATGTTCAACTTTATAAATTGGTTGAGTTTTTTTGGTAGATTTAATTATATTGGTGAAGTCTGCGAGGAGAGGATCTGCCGTCTTGAGGGATTTTCTGATGTTGACCGGTCCTGCCCAGAGGATGTATTGCTCGTTGTAGGTTGCCTCACTGCTTGCGACTTGTGGCTCCATGAGGAGCTCACCCGAATAATGATCAACGGCTAAAACCTCAAGTGATGTTTTGGCGCGAAGGATTTCATTGTTTGCCAGAAACCAATCAACCCGCGTGTATACGGTGCCAAAAACGTCAACTGTAATATAAACGTCAATTTCAGCTTCAGACGGAGGAACAATATATACCCCTTGCAGGAAAAAATAGGTTTGCATTAAAGCCGAGAGATACTGCAGGTCATTGGACGTAATTTCTTCTGAGTTATGGTAGGCGCCCAAACCTTTGTATTCGACGCCTAGCTGACCCACCGCACCCGTGCCTTCCTGAGTTGTTTTTTTGTAGTAGGGGTATTGGTTGATAGTGTCCGTGGATTGGCTCGTGTTACTTGTTGATGAATCGGTGGTGGTGGTGCTGGTTGTATTAGCCGTGTAACGAGGATACAGTGATGTCTCGGTGACTGGGGCCGTTTGCGTATAATCGCCGCGTAGTTGGCTGACGATAGAGAAACGGCCCCCTGTCAGATTGCCTGCACCGGTATCGCCAATTGCGTTTACATATAGATTAACTTTTTTTCCCTTAAGGGTGGTTAGGTCAATCTGCTTGATAGCCGCACGAGTGGCAGCGGCAACCAACTCCTGCTCTACTGCAAAACGTTTGCCGCCACCATGTCCAGGAATGCCTGTCGCGGCGCCACAGCCCACGAGGATGGTGCTTAAGCAAAGCAACAAGACTACTGAGGCGAGATGGGAAAAGAAGGGTGTCATTTTATGGCAATTGGTCGTTGAAGATACGTTGTTCATGGTTCACGCAAACTCTCGTCAAGAGCCCGTATTATAGGATAGAGGAAATAGGAAATTATAGAGCGCTTTCCAACCTTGATTTCCGCCCGAACCTTCATGCCCGGAATGAGACGGAAACCGTCGGGTACATTGCGCAGTTGCGTAGAGAGCAGTGTAATGCGGGTTCGATAGTATGCTTCAGCCAGATCCTGCCCTGGTTCGGGTGTTAAGAGCATCTTGGCGTTGTTTTTTTGAAAGGCGTTTTCGCTAATGACACGTACCTTTCCGGGCAATGTTTCATGGCGTTGGAAAGGAAAGGCGTCAAGTTTGACCCTGACCATATCCCCTGTGCGAATTCGACCGATATCCTTGGAATCGACATATACTTCAGCCTCAAGAATACTGCCTGTCGGAACCAAAGTGATAAAAGGTTCCGCCTGTTGCAATATGGACCCGACTGACCGCTCCGCTAGTTTCAGGACAATGCCTCGTTCAGGCGACTTCAGCGAGATTAGGTCATGCATACGTTCGGCTTTATGCAGTTCTTCTTCAACCTTGGCCAGGTCGTTGCGAAGAGTCACCTCCTGCTCGATCAACTCGCCATTGCGTTCCTGCAAAAAACGTTGCCAGTCGGATTCGGCCTGTCTCAGTTCGTTTCGTGTGACTTCTTCTTCTGCCTTAAGGGTTTCTATTGCATTTGTTCCTTGAATCCTGGTTTTTTGAGCTTCAAGGAGTCTGAGGCGATTTTCTTCATCATGCTGGGGGCGTTTGGCAATGGTGCCCTCAATGTCCCGCAGAACTTTTTGCTGCTGTTCTATGCCTTGGCGTTCAACTGCTTTCAGGCGTAAGGTTGCGCGGAGGGCTGCGATTTTGTCTTCCGCTGTCTTTTTTGTTGTTTCTAAAATGAGTCTACGTTGAAGATGGACCTGTTCTTGGAGCTTCCCGTCATCGTATTCTTTAGGTAGGGCTGCAAAAGGCTTCTTTTGTAACTCTGCTTTGATGCGTCGGATTTGTGCTTCTAGTGTCATCTGTTGTTTGCGAAGTTGGCTGAGATCGGCAGTGGCAAAGGTGGGGTCAAGCGTAGCTAAAATTTGTCCTTTTCCGACTACGTCGCCAATCTGAACGTTGATCGTGCGAATGACGGCCGTGCTGAGGGGCTGCACCACAATCGTTGGTGTGTTGGTGACTAATTCTCCTTGTGAAACAACGATGCGATCCACCTTAAAAATAACAGCCCCAACAATAGTGGCTATAACGGTCATTACTATCAAGTACAGGACCCATCGTATTTTTCCCGGCACAGGGCGTTCTTCAATTTCAACAGCATCAGGCTGATATTCAAGAATATCTTTGGATGACTTTTTCTCCTTCATTATAACTCCATCTGCTGATGCCACAGCTTTTGATACAAAGGGCACTCTTGTAGCAACTGTTGATGCGTTCCGTTCCCTACCAGCAAACCACGTTCAAGGACGATAATATAGTCTGCATCTTTAAGCATTGAAAGGCGATGGGACACTATGATGACGGTTCTGTTTTGCGCAATTTGGGTAAGGTTTTCCCTGACAATTCGTTCGCTTTCCGGATCAAGAGAGCTGGTGGCTTCGTCTAGGATTAAAATATCTGGCGAGGTGAGTAGTGCGCGTGCAATGGCGAGTCGTTGTCTTTGGCCACCGGAAAGATTTTTTGCCCCTTCTTCCAGTATGGTGTCATACCCTTGGGGCATGGTGACGATGAATTCATCAGCCCCAGCCAAGAGAGCTGCTTGGATTATTTGTTGGCGAGAGGCCGCGGACTGACCTGCGCGAATATTTTCAGCCACTGTTGCATGGAAGAGAAAATTTTCTTGCAAAACAACGCCCATGTTTCGACGTAAGTGGGCAGTGTCGATTTCATTCAAGTAGCAGTCACTTATTCTGATAGCACCGGTCGAGGGAAAATAATTTTTTTGTAATAGTCGAGTGAGCGTCGTTTTCCCAGAACCACTTGGTCCTACAATACCAAGTGTGGATCCATTCGGAATGGTTAAGGAAATTTCATGAAGTGCATTGGGAAAATCAGGAGCATAACGAAAGCTGACACGGTCAAAGACGATGTTGCCCTGCAAGGATGGGCGGGCGCCATGTTGGTCCATTCCCCATTCAGGGCGAGCATTCATGACCAAACCAAGTTTTTCGACCGACAATGCAGCTTCTTGATATTGATGGATCAGGCCAACGAGTCGCACAAGAGGCGATGTTACTCGGCCAGCAAGCAACTGGAATGCAATCAACGCCCCCACTGTCATGGTGTTGTTAAAAACGAGGCTTGCCCCCATCCAAATGATGACAATGGTCATTAACCGTTCTAAAAATTGGGTTAATGATTTTGCGGTGATGGAAATTTTTCCAACCCGAAATTGCATGCTGATAGCTTGGGCGACCTTGTGTTCCCATTGCTGCCGTAGCATCGGTTCAATGGCCATAGCCTTGACTGTGGCCATGCCATTGATTGTTTCTACCAGCATGGCCTGTCGCTTTCCTTCCGCATCGTACAAAGCGTTGAGCCTTCGTCGAAAAGGGCCGATTAGGATAGCGATAACGCCGGTAATGAGAAGGGTGAAGACAAGGACGATGCTGGTCAATGATATGCTATAGAAAAAAAGAAATGGCAGAAAAATAAAGAGTGAAGTCGCCTCCAGCATGGTGAGAAAAACATTGCCGGTAAGAAAATTTCGGATTTTGGAGGTTTGCTGCATGTGCTGGGTGAGAACACCGGCAGCCACGTGCTCAAAAAAGTCGAGAGGGAGATTTAAGAGATGTCGAAAGGTCCGCCCGGTAACCCGTAAGTCAATTTTGTTGGTGGCGTGAAGGAGAAGGTAATCGCGAAGAAAATCGAGGCCGGCATTTACGCCTAAGGCGAAAGCCATGCCGATTCCCAGAGAGTGCAAGGTGGTAAAGGCCTGATTGACGAGTACCTTGTCGATAACAATCTGAAAAAAGATTGGGGTAACCAAGGCAATGGCATTGATAAACAAAACCGCAAGGCCAATGTCGAGAAAGGTGAGCTTTTGCCGAAGGATTTCAGGGATGAACCAGCGAAGGCTGAATGGTTGGTTGGCATCGCTCAGTTTGTAGACGCGTTTTAAGAGAAACAAGCGCCCGGACCAAGTTTCCTCAAATTCTTGTCGGGTGAACCGTACATGTGACCCACCTGATCCAGCCAATGGGTCGTAACAGGCAACTTTTATTTCTTCATTCGCCTGTTCCTGATTGCGAACAAGACCGACCATTACCATGTGACGGCCGTTTTTTAGCTGAGCAATGGCAGGTAATGCTTGCTTGAGTTTGAAGAGACCTTGCCAGCGGAGGTCCAGTGATTTTGCCTTGAGCCCAGCCTCTTTAGCCATGCGGAGCAAAGTGTCTTGAGGGATTTCCTCCTGGCTTAGGTTGTACTCGTGAATTAAACGTTCCTTAGTGAGCTCGATTTTGTGCTCGCGGGCGACGAGGGAAAAGCATATGAGGGCGGTGTTGATTTGTTCAAACGCAAGGAGTCCCCCTGCCCATGCCTGGCGAAATTGTTGTTCTGTGATTTGTTCGCGTTGAAAGGTCCCGTCCGGCTGGGGGAGGACGATGATACAGGCGTCTTCCTGGTTGTTTGCCCCTGTAATCCGTTGGGTGAGGATGACGTATCGTCCGGATTTTAATTCGGCGACAGCCGGCATCGGCAGGTCGATGAGTGGCTGGCTTGTGGAGGGTTGCATAATGATGGTTTGCAGCCCTTCATTCCGCGCCTTATGGATGATGCTATCCAGAAGAATTTTGCGATCTTCCGGCGAGGATTCTTCGCGAAGAGAACGTAGTTGATCTGCAAGCTGTAGCCAATTGCTTTGTTCGGCAAGATAACGGCAACAGGCAAGAAGACCAGGTGATTGATGGATCGGATCACCTGTGATTGATTCAGACATTGTATATTTTTACAGGCAATGAATAATATTGTCCGGCTTTGTTGAGAGAGCAGAGAGGCGCCCATGGTAAAATGCATAGCCTTTTTACATAACATGTGCATTCACCATGGGCAATTGTTTTGCGTAAGATGAGATTGCCGATTACAGCCAAATCATAATCTGTGATGAATAATTTATATCCAGGAGAGTTAACGGACTGCTACATCGTGGCTACTGCCATCTACACTGTATGCAAAAGCACCCGTTGTGGTTTTGTGTAAGATGTAATCGACGTTATCGATGATTTTTCAAATTGCTGAAGTGAGATCTCTCAAAATCTGATTTTCTCAATGATTGGGCTTTTCATTATTTGACGAATCAGTACAGGAGCATATTGCGGAATAGAATTTGGGCGCAGTCTCAAACCGCTGGTGGGGTAGGGCAAGCGCACGAAAATCCAAGGCGAACGCATAAAAAGTGCAATGAAAGCAAAAAAATACTATGAACGACGATTTCTCCTGGTCAATATTGCATTGATTCGTACTAAATATGGTTGAAGCAGGGGAAAGAGCACAAGTTTAATTGTTTAATATTTTTAAATAAATTTCATGCGCTCGCCCTGGCTGGTGGGGTAGGTCCTAGATGTTCTGAATATAGATATTATGCTGTAGTTCGATGAAAAAACACTATTCAAGACACTCGGCAGGTTGGTGGCAGGGAGGCAAGGAAAGCTGATTACAACAACGATCCGCGAAAAAGGTAGGCGGTGAGAGCGATGCCGAGAAAGGCCACAATTTGATTGGTCCAGGCACCGAGGGTACTCAAATAACCCGGAGGGATCTCGTCAGGGCTTAGGGTATGCAACAGACGGCGGTACTGCCAGACAGCAGCGGCTGAGGTCAGTGAGCCCAGGACGATGAAAGAGAGGCCGATCCAGAATGAGAGTCCGCGCTGCATGGCCTCGCCATGGCGGGGCAAAAGTGTGGAGAGGAAAAGGCCAAATCGTTCCACCACAAATCCGAAGGCCATCAGGGTCAGCGAGGTACGGGTCCAGGCCAGCAGGGTTCGCTCTGCTGCGAAAAATACCCGTGGATCTTTCAAAACCGACATGCATGCCTCCTTATTTAGGGGTACACTGTGTGATGCAGGATTTCTGCAAATGTAGCATGAGGCCGGGAATGGGGAAAACATTTTTATTGTTTCCCGAAAAGGTAGATTTCCCGATCTTGGAGTCTGATCTTCCTCACAGAGGTGAAACCGTGGGCTGGTTACCGATTATGGAAAAAGGAAAACCGGGGGCCTGTCATCGCGATTGGCCGCTTTTTTATATGAACGATTTTTCCAAGCTCGGCCTGGTGGTGACTCAGCTGGCCGAAGCGCTGGCTGCACTTCGCGCCGGAGGCTTTACCGTCCATGAGACGGTTGAGGGATCGCTGGTGGAGATCGATGAGCAAAATCAACTGTGCAAAATTCTTCAGGTGTTGGCTCAGCACGATCTTTCCTGCGAGATGTCCGATCAGGTCAGCTGTGTCTATCAGGGCTGATGACATCGCCCCCTACCCGGTGGGTAGGGACGCAGCGATATTGTCTTTCAAATCGTTCTGCATCATTTCCAGCTTGTTGGCCTGAGCCCTACGCGCTATAGTCCCCTCTCGCTTTTTATATGTGATGGCCTTTTTACGAGGCCAATTGATATATGTATCACCCTCGCTAAAAAACTTCATTTTTTTTCAACGGTTATCCGTTGAGTCGTTTTTTCTACCAAGACAACTATGGACACTTCAACGCAATTTACCGGCCGCCCCGCATCCGCCTGGGTGCCTCTGAGTTTTTCTTTTGTCTTTCTTCTCCGTCATCCGCGACTTCTGGGATGGAGTCTGATCTTGGTGCTGGTCACCGGCTCTCTGACTTGGGCCGGTTATCTGTTCTCAATCGATTTGATCAGCCATTTAACCGGCTCTTTTTTCACTACCCCTCCGGCGGTGGAAAAATTCTGGCAATGGGCAATCCTCTGGGGATGGACCGGTTTGAAATGGATCTTTTTGATTCTCACCCGGGTGGTGGCCTTTTATTTGGCATTTGTGTTCGCCTACAGTCTGACCACCCCTGGCTATGTGTTCTTGAGTAACTGGACTGGTAACCGTTATAGCCCCCGGGCAGGTGAAGGGGAGGCCAAATTGAGCCTCGGCGGGGTGATGATCGATCTTTGGGAGGGGATGAAGATTGGCGCCATGGGGTTGGTAGTGTCGGTGGTGGCCCTGATCGCTAACTTTATTCCCGTGGCCGGGCAAGCGGCGGTCTTTTGCCTCTACGCCTTTTATTCGGCCCTGATGTTTGTCGACTATCCGGCCTCACGCTATCGCTGGAATCTGGGGAGAAAACTGAGCTGGCTGCTCCACCATCGCAACCAGGCCTTTCGTCTCGGTTTGTTCCCGGCCCTGATCAGCATGGTGCCTCTGTTGAATGTCTTTTTTATGGCATTGCTTTTTCCGCTCTTCACGGTCCACACCACCCTCAATTTTCTCGCGATTGAGGGCAGAACCAACGATAAACAAATTGGTTAGACCGCCTCTTTTGCTTAGCGTTCACGCCAGGAGACAATAAAGATCGAGCCGAATCCGATCGCCAGCATCAGATGGAAGATGAAAAAGCTAAACTCTTTTAGCTGCACGCCGACCAACAGCGCAATGCAGAAGAGAAGGGTGAGTAGTCCCTCGATGAGCACCGTATTGCTGATCGGGTTTTTCTGCCCTCCGTGAACCTTTTGCCGCATTTGCCCGACAATATTGTATTTAGGGGTGCGGACAAAGGAGGAGCGGATTCCCAGGTATCCCTCGAAGACTGCCACCGAGTTATGGAAACTCAGGCCCATGGACATGGTTAAAAGCAGGGGGAAGTAATAGATCAGGGCCAGGATCTGTCGCAGAGTTAGGGGCCGGGAAAGCAGGTGGATGTTGGCGTAAAAATAGACTGAAGCCACCCCTACCAATCCTAAAAGCGAGAATCCCAAGTAGCTGGTATCCAAGTTGAGGTTGCCCAAAAAAGGCAGCAGGGCCACACTGGTCAGGGCAATCATCAACACAGCCACAAAGATCGAGCTGTTGCCGAGGTGGGCCATGGCATGGAGCTTGGTTCCCCAGTCAAGGTCACTTTTCCAAACCATTGGCGCCAGGCGGCGGGCGTTTTCCGCTCCACCCTTCATCCAGCGAAACTGCTGTGATTTGATTCCGTTCATCTCTGCCGGCAACTCTGCCGGTGCCTCAACATCTTCCAGATAGACGATCTCCCAGTGTTTGAGTTGGGCCCGAAAACTCAGATCCAGGTCTTCGGTAAGGGTGTCGGCCTTCCATCCCCCCGCATCCTCGATGGTTGATTTTCGCCAGATACCGGCGGTGCCGTTGAACTGAAGAAAATGGTGCCCGGCCTTACGCCCCATCTGCTCGATGGTGAAATGGACGTTGAGCTGCAGAGCCTGGAGCTTGGTAAACAGGGAATAGTTGTCGTTGAGGTGGGTCCAGCGGGTCTGAACCACGCCAACATGCTCGTTTTGGAAATAGGGCAGGGTGTTTTTGAGAAACTGTGGATTGGGCAGAAAGTCGGCATCAAAGATGGCGACAAAGGCGCCCTTGGCCTGGAGCAACCCTGCAGCCAAAGCGCCCGCCTTGTAGCCGCTACGATCAGTACGGTGGATCACCTTGATATCAAGTCCTTGGTCGCGATACTCCTCGGCTTTTTTCCGGCACAGTTCAGTGGTCTCATCGGTGGAGTCATCCAGAATCTGGACCTCGAAGCGATCTCGGGGATAATCCATGACCGCAATATTGTCGATCAGTCGTTCGGCAACATACGGTTCGTTGAAAAGCGGCAGTTGGATGGTGACAAAGGGTAGCTCTTCCTCTGGAAAGGGTGGAGGTGGTTGGGGCTTCTTGCGACCAAGGTAGTGGAAGAGCAGATTGAGCTGCAGCAGGTTGTAGACTAAAATCAGGGCAAGAAAAAAAACATACACACCAAACAGGACATACATCACAGAGAATTCCTTACAGAGGTGATCGGGGAGACAAAGGCGTTCGTTGGAAAGGTGCTGCTTCCGAAGAAAACGAGGTCGATAACGAATGCGATTATAAAGAGTTTTTTTGTATGAATTCAAAGGGGCGTGAATCCCGGAGAACCAGTGGCGCAACTGTATCGATCCGGGAACCGGCTGTCAATCATTGTCGGCTGAGAATACGCATCATTTAAGGGCTGTCGGAAAGGGGATCAGGGACGAGGCCTTTTTCCGGCTTCAACCTGGAGATACTGGAGATAGTGTTGGTTCTCTCGAAGTTCTTGGCGAAGCTCACTATAGCGTAGGGCAAGATCGTCAAGATCCATGCGTAGCCGACTGCGATCATCGCGGTATTTATTGGCCTCCAAGCGGAGTTCAGTGTCGGAGATCCGGGCCTGAAGGGCATCCATTTCCTGCCTGGTACGGAAAACCGCATAGGCGGCGTTATTGTAATGGGCAAAAGTAGCGTCGATTTCGGGGGGACAGACACCGGCATAGCGAAGGCCAGCCAAACCGGTGACAATGGCATTTTCCAACCGGCAAAAAGTTTTCAACCCCTCTGTCCGACCGGCTAAGTATGGTCCTTCGTTGATGTGTACACCATACTCGGCGCAGGCACGATTATGTACCTCCAGACGACGCGTGGGCTCACCTGCCTTGCCATCGACCACGCCTAGACCGTACCAGTCGCCCCGTTGACATTGCTCCTGGCTCAGACTGGCACAGCCGCCGAGAAGCAGGATGAAGAGTACGGGCAGCAAAGGGGCTTTCATGGCCGATTACTCCGGTTTGGGAGCATTGGTGGAATCGTTTTCCGATGATACGGGTTGGGCTGATTTGAGCAGGACATTGAATTTCAGCGGCATCGGCAGGGTAAAACGCATCGGTTCACCGGTGGTCGGGTGGGGAAAGGCCAGCAAAGAGGCGTGCATGGCGATGCGTTTGATCGGATCGGTTTTGGCGCCATATTTTTTATCGCCGACCACCGGATGTCCCATGTCGGCCAAGTGGACCCGGAGCTGGTTTTTGCGGCTGGTGATCAGGCTGACCTCAACCAGGCTGAATTCAGAGGAGCTGCGGACCACCAGAAAATCGGTTTCAGCGTATTTGCCTTCGCTGTTGTTTTTGGTGGTGGCAAACATTCGGTGGATCTTGGATTCACATAAATAGTTGCTTACCTTGCCTTTTTTCTCTAAGAGCTGTCCTTCGACCACAATAAGGAATTGTTTTTCGGCTTGAGCCCAGCTTTTTTGCAATCCATGTTGGGCCTCCTCGTTTTTAGCAAAGACCAGCAGGCCGGAGGCGCCCTGGTCAAGGCGATGGATCACGAACGCCCGGTCACGTCCCTTGGGCCGTGCACCGAGGCAGGCGCCAACTTTGTAAAAGGCGGTCTTGTTTTTTTCACTGGCCGAGGCAATGGTCAGCAGCCCGGCCGGTTTATTGATGACCAGGAGATCCTCGTCTTCATAGACAATCTTGATACCGGGGCAGTCCACTGGCCGCTCCGCCATCTCCTTCTCTGTGGCGATGGTTACAATGTTACCGGGGCTGACAGATTGCTCCAGCCGGTTTACGGCCACCTCATCAATCTCTACCGCACGGTATTTGAGCAACTGTTTGATTTTGGTCCGTGAGTAGCCACATTTCAACAGTTCGGCCAAGACGGTGCTTGTTTCTTCAATGGGAATCGATTTCATAGTTTTCTCCGGTGGTCGCAATAGCTACGCCGCCGAGTAGAGGAATATTCGGGCTCCGTGGAAGGAGCGTTTTTTCTAGGAGTGAGGAGCTCAGCTGTCGAGCACCTGGCGCACACAGTGAGCGAGATCAGCCATAATCACTGGTTTGTTGAGAAAGCCTTCGATACCGATGACCCGTGATTTATCGCTGTCCAGCTGTTCGCTGAAACCGGTGCAGATGATCACTTTGATCCCGGGACGGATCGTTTTGATCTCGCGGTAGAGTTGTAACCCGGTCATCTGCGGCATGGTCAGATCCGCAATCACCAGATCGATCTTGTCGGAAAGGCTGCGGAAGGCCTCCAGGGCATCAAAACCACTGAGCCGGACCGTCACCTTGTAGCCGAGACGCTCTAGCATACTGGTGGTGACGTCGGCAATGGATTTTTCATCATCCACAAGCAGAATATGCTCCGTACCGCGGGGCATGGGCCCCTGGGGATCAATAAAGTGGCGTCGTCGATCCTCTGCTAGTTGGACCACCGGGAAATAGAGGGTGAAGGTGGTGCCTTCCCCAGGTTTACTGGCTACCCGGATTTCACCGCCATAGCCGCGAAGGATACCGAGCACCACCGCCAAGCCCAGACCGGTGCCCTTGCCGCGGGGTTTGGTGGTGAAGTAAGGGTCAAAAATTTTAGCCATAGTGGTTTCATCCATGCCATGGCCGGTATCGGCGATGGTGAGTTGCTGATAAAGACCGGGGGGGATGGATAAATTCGTAAAGGCTCCCAGGCCAAGGGTGATGGTCTCGAGTCTCAATCTCAGTTGGCCGCCCGTGTCCTCCATGGCATGGTAGGCATTGGTGATCAGGTTCATCAATACCTGGTGGAGTTGGGTCGAGTCGGCCATGACCCGTGGGCACTTATCGGGGAGTTGGCAGTCGATGTCAATGGTGGCGGGCAGCGTTGGGCGGACCAGTTTGACTACTTCTTGAATGATATCGGCAATACAAACCGGCAGGATCTCCTGGTCAACCTGGCGGCTGAAGGTCAGGATCTGTTTGACCAGATCACGGGCGCGGCGGGATGCATCGATAATGCCCCGGCAATGTTCCATAATATCGGCATTGCCCGGGTTCTCCACCAGCATGAGTTCTGCCCGGCCCATGATCGGCGCCAGAATGTTGTTGAAATCATGGGCAATGCCGCCAGCTAGGCTGCCGATGGCTTCCAGTTTTTGCGTCTGTTGCAGTTGTTTTTCAAAGGCCTTATTTTCGTTTTTCAGTTTCATCTGTTCGGTGATGTCGATTCCGGTGACAAAAACCTTGCTCCAGCTCTGTTCAAACCCGGCAGCAACCACGACTCTTCGCTCAACGGTTAAAAGTTGTCCATCCAGAGCCTTGTTTTCATAGACCAACTCTGAAGAGCCATTTTTTAGGAGATTGAGTATCGCTTGCTTGAAGGTCTCGTTTTGATCGTCGGGGAGTACGGTGCTCAGATGGATCAGCTCCTCGCTCTTTTGGGCGGCATACAGTTTGAGCGCGGCCCGGTTGGCCGTACAAACCCGGACCATATCGATGCACCGCCTGAGGCTCTCTGGATGCTGCTCAAAATAGGCGCTGAAATCGCTTACCCCCTGCTGGGTGAGTTGGTCGATAAAATGCTTGACCGCACTCAGGTCCTCTTCCAAAAGAGGAATGGGGGAATGTTCAAAGAGGAGGCTGTACCGGGCCTCGGTTTCAGCAAGTTCCTTCGATTTGCTGGAAATAATCCGTTTTTTTCGTTGGTTCAGGATAAGGAGAACCACCAGTAAGAGCACAACCACAATCAAGCCGATTTCTGTCAGCCCAAATGAGGTAGAGGTGGAAAAAAAAGCGAGGAATCGCTCAAAAGACGGCAAAATATCGGAGAGGTGTTCTCTGTAATCGGTGATCCAGCAAAAAAAAACATTGCAGTGATGCAACGATGCCCCAGGATAAATCATTGGGACGGTGTGTGATTGATACCACCGGCAAGGAACGAAAACAACAAGAGTAGCGTACAAGATCGTTAAAAACATGCCGTATTGTAGGAGGCATCCTTGGGCCTTGTCAAAAGAAAATCTTAAAATACGGTCTCTTGGCAAAGCCTTACCCGCAAAGAGTCGAGCAGTATTCAATCAAAAGGTTGCAAAGGGGGACATGGACTCCTGCTGTCTGCTGATGCCGCCGAATCCGCTTCTTGCCTGTGCGGATTAAGTAGCTTGATTGAACGCAAAAATATGGTGTTGGAGAAAGCATTGACAGGGCCTTTGAGATGTGTGAAGAGAAAAATTTCGTGGGGTACAGAAACAAATCGAGCAGGATCAGGAGGGCTATGCAGTTGGGTTACGGCAACAGATGGCAGTTTTGGATTGATCGTGGTGGCACCTTTACCGATGTGGTCGGCAAGGATCCGGAGGGACACCTGCATACCTGCAAACTGCTCTCTGAAAATCCCGAGCGCTATAGCGATGCTGCTCTGGAGGGGATTCGCAACCTGCTTGGCCTGACCACCGACGAGCCGATCCCTGCCGAATGCATTGAGGCGGTGAAGATGGGCACTACCGTGGCCACCAATGCCCTTTTGGAGCGTAAAGGGGAAGCGACCCTGCTGGCCATTAGCCAAGGTTTTGGCGATGGACTCAGAATCGGCTATCAGAACCGGCCCGAGCTCTTTGCTCGCCATATCATCCTGCCGAAAATGCTGTATTCGCAGGTGGTTGAGGTCGATGAACGCCTTGATGCCCAAGGGCGTATTGTTGCGCCCCTTGGCGAATCCCAGGCCTGGGTTGATTTGCAGGCGGCATACGAGAGCGGGCTGCGCTCGATTGCCATTGTCCTTATGCACGCCTATCGCTTCCCAAAACACGAAAAACGGCTGGCTGACATTGCCCGCGAAATCGGTTTTAGCCAGGTTTCGGTCAGCCATCAGGTCAGTCCCCTGATTAAACTGATCGCCCGTGGGGATACCACGGTGGTCGACAGTTACCTCTCACCCATTCTTAGGCGCTATGTCGACCGGGTGGCCGCCCAACTGGTCGATCAACAAGGCCGCCCAACCCGGCTGATGTTTATGCAGTCAAGCGGCGGTCTCACCGATGCTGCTTTGTTTCGCGGTAAGGATGCGGTTCTTTCCGGCCCGGCCGGAGGCGTGGTCGGCATGGTGCGGACTGCAGCCATGGCGGGATATGAGCGTTTGATCGGCTTTGACATGGGCGGCACCTCCACCGATGTCACCCATTTTGATGGGGAGTTCGAGCGTAGCTTCGATACCCTAGTCGCCGGGGTGCGGATGCGGGCGCCGATGATGCGCATCCATACCGTGGCCGCAGGTGGTGGTTCGATCCTCCATTTCGAGGCCGGTCGGTTCCAGGTGGGGCCGGATTCCGCCGGGGCCAATCCCGGTCCGGCCTGTTACCGTCGTGGCGGCCCACTGACGGTCACTGACTGCAATGTATTTTTGGGCCGGATTCAGTCTGCCCATTTTCCCCCGCTTTTTGGCCCGCAGGGCGATCAGTCGCTGGACGCACACATCCTCCACCTTGGTTTTACCGAGCTTGCCCAGAAAATTAGTACCGCTACCAATGAGGAGATTACAGCCGAAGCTGTGGCCGAGGGCTTTTTGCGCATCGCGGTGGAAAACATGGCCAATGCGATCAAAACCATCTCCGTGCAGCGCGGCTACGATGTCACCGGTTATACCCTGCAATGTTTTGGGGGCGCCGGTGGGCAGCATTGCTGCCAGGTGGCTGATGCCTTGGGCATGACGCGGATCTTTCTTCATCCCCTGGCCGGAGTCCTTTCCGCCTACGGCATGGGGCTGGCGGATATCCGCAGCCTGCGCGAAGTGCAAATCGAACATCCCCTGGCAGCCGTCGATCTTGCCGAGGTGTTGGATGGTGCCTTGCAACCGTTGTTCGCGGCGGTGCGGGAAGAGGTGCACGGGCAGGGCGTGGCTGAGGCCCAGATTCAGGTGCTAACCAAGGTCCACCTGCGCTACAGCGGCACCGATAGCAGTCTGGAGGTGGGCCTCGGTGATGCGGGGTTCATGCGGCAGGCTTTTGAGACCGCCCATAGGCAGCGTTTTGGTTTTATCACCCCTGAGCGGCCCTTGATGGTCGAGGCCTTGGTGGTGGAGGCGGTCGGTTGCAGTGAACCCTTAATCGAACCGCAACTGGCGCAAACCACAAGCATCCCCAAGCCGCATCAGCAGGTGTCGATTTGGCTCGAAGATTCCTGGCAGCAGACCCCGCTCTATCTGCGCTCGGCCCTGCAGCCAGGACAACAGGTCATGGGGCCGGCTTTGCTCATCGAGCCCATCGGCACCGTGGTCCTGGAGTCGGGATGGAAGGCTCGGTGCAACAGTCGTAACCATCTAATCCTTGAGCGGGTTGAGCCAAAGGTTTGTAAAGAGCTGGTGGGCACGGCTGCGGATCCCGTAATGCTTGAGGTCTTTGCCAATCTGTTCATGTCGATTGCCGAGCAGATGGGGGTGACTCTGGCCAATACCGCCCATTCGGTGAACATCAAGGAGCGGCTCGATTTCTCCTGCGCCCTGTTTGATTGCCAAGGTAACCTAGTGGCCAATGCTCCCCACGTGCCGGTGCATTTGGGGTCCATGGGCGAGTCGGTGCGGGCGATTCTACGCGATAATCAGGGGCGGATGCGACCGGGAGATGTCTTCATGCAGAATGCCCCCTATAACGGCGGTACCCATCTGCCCGATGTGACGGTCATTACCCCCTGTTGGGATGAGGCCGGTCAGGAGATACTCTTCTTGGTCGGTTCACGCGGTCATCATGCCGATATCGGCGGACGTACTCCGGGTTCCTCGCCGCCGGACTCGAAACGGATCGAGGAAGAGGGGGTTGTGATTGACAACTGGCTCCTGGTGGACCAGGGTGTCTTGCGTGAAGAACACACCAGGCACCTGTTGCTTTCCGGGATTTATCCTTGCCGTAAGGTGGAGCAGAACCTGGCGGATCTCACCGCCCAGATTGCAGCCAACGAGACCGGCATCCGTGAACTCAAACGTATGGTGGCCCATTTTGGCCTGGAAACGGTGTGCGCGTACATGGCCCATGTTCAGGACAACGCTGAGGAGTCGGTACGACGTGTGCTGGCCGTGCTTCGCGATGGCAGTTTTACGTATCCCATGGATGACGGCAGCCAAATCAGAGTCCAGATTAAGGTAGATCATGCCGCTCGTGAGGCGGTGATCGATTTTACCGGCACCTCAAACCAGCATCCGGGCAATCGCAACGCCCCTCGTTCGGTCTGTCGTGCCGCAGTGCTGTATGTTTTTCGTACTCTGGTCGATACGGCCTTACCGCTCAATGAGGGCTGTCTTAAACCGCTCAAGCTGATCATCCCCGAAGGAACCATGATCAACCCCCACTACCCGGCAGCGGTAATCGCTGGTAATACTGAGGTCTCCCAGGCGATCACCGACTGCCTCTACGGGGCCTTGGGCCAGTTGGCCGCCTCCCAGGGAACAATGAACAATTTTCTCTACGGCAATGCCGAACATCAGAATTACGAAACTCTTTGCGGCGGCACCGGGGCCGGTCCGGATCATGACGGTGCCAGTGCGGTCCACAGCCACATGACCAATACCCGCATGACCGACCCCGAGGTGCTGGAGTTGCGCTTCCCGGTGCGGGTGGAAGCGTTTGCCATCCGTCGCGGTTCAGGTGGAGAGGGGCAATGGCATGGCGGGGATGGAGTGGTGCGCAAGCTGCGTTTTTTAGAACCCATGACCGCGACCATCCTTTCCTCCAATCGGATCAATGCGCCGTATGGGCTCAACGGTGGTGGGCCGGGTAAGCCGGGACGCAATCTTCTCGTTCGCGCTGACGGTCGCGAGGTGGAGTTACAGGGCAACGATGAGGTTGCGGTTTCTGCCGGTGATCTGATTGTAATCAAGACTCCGGGCGGTGGCGGCTACGGCTCGCTTCAAGAGTGATGGCGACGGAAAATACACTGCTTCTTGTATCTCTCTGTTTTACCTAGCCATCTTTTAGAGTGTGACGGACTAGTTCGAGTCCATCAATAGTTATCTGGTCAAGGAAAAGTCATGTCGTGTTCTCTGTTTCCCTCTCGCTCCTTTCATTACGGCTGGCTGATCGTTGTTGCCGGATCGCTTGGTATCTTTGCCTGTATCGGCCTGGCCAGGTTTGCCCTTGGTATGCTCTTGCCAGCCATGGGGGCAGATTTACACCTTACCTATGGCCAGATGGGGACCATCTCCACCGCCAATTTTATCGGCTATCTGGCCGGGATTCTGGTGGCGGCTCCTCTGGTGCGGCGGTCAGGAGCGCGGCTCCTGACTACGTTGGCGCTACTCCTCGCTGGCCTGTCGATGATGGCCATCGGATATACCTCCAATCTCTACGGGATCACGGTGCTTTATATCCTCACCGGAATCGGCTCCGCCCTGGCGAATATTCCCATCATGGGGTTGCTTTCTTCCTGGTTCACCAGTCGACTGCGGGGCAAGGCTGCGGGGTTCGTGGTCAGTGGGAACGGGGCGGCCATCGTCTTTGCCGGGTTGAGTGTGCCTTGGATGAATGGATTGAGCGACTGGTCCTGGCGACTCAGCTGGGTGGTGCTGGGGGCGCTGGTCTGTTTGATCGCGATCCTCTGCTTGCTGGTATTTCGTAACCGCCCTCAGGAACTCGGCCTCGAACCGGCCGGTGCCGCTGTCTCTTTGCGGACGCAGCAACCGCATCAGTTAGGGCAGACACGCTCGGTTCCGTTGCGTCTGATTCTCCATTGCGGCGCCATCTATGCCATCTTCGGCTTTACCTTTGTCAGTTACGCCACCTTCATCGTCACGGTTATGGTCCGCCAGTACGGGTTCAGCCAACAGGTCGCCGGTTCGTTTTGGTCTTGGGTGGGGCTGTTGAGTCTCTTTTCCGGGCCGTTGTTTGGTATGCTTGCCGATCGTTTCAGTCGTCCCGTGGCCCTTATGGCCGCCTTTTCGGTGCAAACCCTAGCCTATCTCTTGGTCGGGCTGAATCTGGGCGAATTTTTTTTGTACCTTTCCATCGGCTGCTTCGGTATCGTTGCCTGGGCCATTCCATCGATAATGGCGGCTCTTTCCGGCGACTATGCGGGGGCGGATAAGGCGGTCTCCATGTTTAGTGCCATCACCCTGCTTTTTGCTGGCGGGCAGGTGGTCGGCCCCTATCTTGCGGGGCAAATTGCAGAAAAGACAGGAGATTTTTCCGGGAGTTTTCTCTTGGCCGCTGGCCTAGCCGCCACCGCCGTCCTTCTTGCGCTGTTTCTGCCCAAACCTTTCATAGCTGAGATAGATTGAGTCGTCTTTGCTGTCCAGTGTGTTTCCCCGGACCTATCCGTAAAAATTCTTTCTTGCTATTTCGGGTAACCTTAAAATAATATTGACAATAATTGTTGGTTTCGCTAGCGTTTCCCCAGCTTTTTCGGGAACGACCCTACGCACCTTTCCAAGGAGAGCACTATGGCTATCTTCACCTATGAGGCAAAGGATCTGTTCCAATGGTTGATCACCCAGGAAGACATCGTGGTGGTTGATGTTAGAAACGAAAAGGATTTCAGCAGTTTCCACGTTGAGTCACCTTATCCCTTTCCCCTGCAGAATATTTCCTACTACGAGTTTATGGAGGACGCGGAGGGTTCGGTGTCCCGTGTCCCCAAGGGAAGCCGGGTGCGCATCGTTTGCGCCAAGGAAGGCTCTGCCAAATATGTGGCCGAGATATTTGCTCAATTTGGCTATGATGTGGGCTACCTTACCGGTGGTATCAAAACCTGGGGGAATCTGCTGGTGCCCAAACTGCTGAGTAGGGGCACGGACTACGAACTTTACCAGTTTATTCGTCCTGGTAAGGCTTCTTGCAGTTATGGACTCCTCTGCGGTAAGGAGATGATGCTCTTTGATCCTTCTCGCAACCTCGATTTTTATCTCGGGTTTGCTGCGGAAAAGGGCTGCATGATCACCAAAACCTTTGAGACCCATCTTCAAGCCGATTACATTGCCGGTAGTCGTGAGCTAGCCAAACGCACCGGCGCCGCCTTTTATGGCAATGATGGTGATTTCAGCACCTCGAACAATCCCTACACCTCGCTCCAAGATGGCGAGATTCACCGCTTCAGCCTTGGTGGGCCAGCGGTCAGGGTGCTGTTCACTCCCGGCCACACCCCCGGTTCGACCTCTTTTGTGGTCGATGAGCGCTTTATCATCTCCGGTGATATGATGTTCATTCATTCGGTGGGGCGGCCCGATTTGGGTGGGAAAGCCGAGGAGTGGGCAGGAATGTTGTTTGATTCGATTCAGATGATCAAGGGCCTTGATCCTGCAATGATGGTGTTGCCCGCCCATTATATGGATTGGCAAGAGGCGAACGATGATTTGCTCTTCACCCGGACGCTTAATGAGGTGCTTGATCGCAACAAGGATATCTACGGGCTTGAGACCCTGGCGGCCTTTATAGAGTTCATCAAGGCCAATATGCGGCCCCAACCCGAAGAATACGCCGTGATCCGCCTGGTTAACGCCAATCTCCGTGAAGAGGATGAGGACAAACAGGAAGAACTGGATCTCGGCAAAAATGAATGTGCCGCCTCAACCTATGCCAAGCAGCAGGCGGCTCAAGGTGCCGCTGGCTGAAAGCCGGATTGAGCGCCTGAACAGGCTGGTTCGCCAAGAGCTTTTTTATCGGCGGGCCGTTTTACCCCTTCACCCATAGAGGCCTATGCAAAGTCTTCGAGTTATATCTGGAATTTTTAAAGGATTATTGGTGTCAGCGTTGCTTGCCTGGACGTGGTCGGTCCCGACGGTGATTGCCGCCGACCTGCCGACCACGCCCAAGGCCGACAGCCTGATGTCCCAAACCCGGCCCAAACTGCAGCGCGAACTGCAGGCCAAGGGGTTCAGAGTGGGGCAACCGATTTTTGTTCGGATCTTTAAAATCCCTGGTACCCTTGAAGTGTGGATGAACAAAGGGCGGGGATTTGAACTGTTCAAAACCTACCGTATCTGCACCTACTCCGGTTTTCCTGGGCCCAAGGTGAATGAGGGCGACTGGCAGGCGCCGGAGGGATTTTATTCGGTCTCGCCCGAACAGCTTAATCCAAAATCCGGCTATCATCTGGCCTTTGACGTCGGATATCCCAATGAGTTCGATATGGCTAAGCATCGTACCGGCAGCCTGATCATGGTCCACGGTGATTGCCAGTCCGTTGGTTGTTATGCCATGACCAATGGCCGTATCGAAGAAATCTATTTCCTTGCCCACGAGGCCCTGGCCCAGGGTCAGGAGAAGTTTAGCCTCCACATTTTTCCTTTCCCGCTAACGCCGCGTAACCTGCAGAAATTTGCCGCCTCACCCTGGATCTCGTTTTGGAAGAGCCTGGAGGCTGGCTATGTTGCCTTTGAGCAGTTCAAACAGGTTCCGGAGATCGCGGTCCACAACGGCGAATATGTGGTCACCTCGCGCGGGGCTAAGTTGGCGATGCAGCGTTCTCTGTTTGAACAGGGGCGATAAGTGTGCCACTGATTGATCCCAAAGCCTTTGTTTGATCCTAACACCCCAGTGGAGGTCTCTTCACCGGGGTGTTGTTGTCTTCGGGGCATGGCTAGGGGCGAATCGCTCGTACATACCCCGACTTGGCGCTGAAAAAGGTGCGTTCCAGCCCGCACTGATCTCCTGTGTCCCAAGAACCGGGATAAACGGTCCCCTTGTCCTCTTTGAGCCAGTAACTCCCCTCCAAGGCGATGCTGATACCGCCATTCTTTTTCAGGTCAAATTTGCTCAAAAAGTCATAGAGTTCCCACTTCGTCGGTAGTCTCCAGTCATGATGTACCCCCTGGTTGAGTTGGTGCAGATAGTTTTCCACTGCTGCCGGGGAACGCAATTTTTTGCTCCGCTCCATCTGCCAGAAAAGCCCGCTGTTTGTTTCCTGGATCAAACCATTCCCAACCTGTTGCAAGGCCGGTTGGGCGGCTCGGGTAACAGTTGGAATCGTCAACAGAAGTAGAATGAGCAAGATTGGCCCTACACGGGCCGAATGCAATGTTGTCAGGTCTTGTTGTCTCGCAAACATTTTTCACCTCCTCAGGTGCAAAAGAGTTCAATAAGACATAAAATAACCCTTATTCCCTTAATTGAACAGGGCTGGCGCTGGCACTTTGTGGTTGCGATGTTGGTGCCGGTACATTCCCATTGAAAAGGAGCAACTATGGCGAAACAAATAACCGTGGAAATACTCTCCATTGGCAATGAACTGCTGAGGGGAGAGATCCTCGATACCAATACCCACTGGATTTGCCAGTTAGTGAACAGCCGTGGGGGGCAAGTGGTGCGGGTGACCATGTTGCCTGATATTGAGGACGAGATTGCCGCAGCCGTGAAAGCGGCTATTGCACGGGGGATGGGCTTGGTTTTCACCTCCGGCGGCCTGGGGCCGACCGACGATGATTTGACCCTGGCGGCGGTGGCCAAAGGCGCCGGGGTGGATTTGGTGCTCCACGCTCGGGCCCGGGAGATGGTTCGTCAACGCTATGATGATTTTTATGCCCAGGGCGTGATGGCCGAGGGTGGGCTCAACCCCTTTCGCGAAAAGATGGCCTGGCTGCCTCAAGGAGCCGAACCCATCCATAATCCGGTGGGAACAGCTCCGGGAGTTTTGTTGCAGATCGGCCAGACCGCGATTATTTCCCTGCCTGGAGTGCCGCCAGAGCTCAAAGGGATTATCAACGACTCGCTCAAAGAGTTTCTCGAAGATCGGTTTGGCAGTGGCGGTTCCTTTGCGCGCATGATCACCGTGCGCTGTAACGATGAGTCGATTATGGCACCGGCCCTGAGCCGGGTGGTGGCCGCCTATCCCCAGGTGTATATTAAATCCTTGGCCCGTGCTCTGGGCGAGGTGCCGGAGCTTGATATCCTTTTCACTGCCACCAGCGGTGAAGCCCGCGAGCGCGAGCAGTGGGTCAATGGTTCCGTGGCCGATTTACAACAGGGACTCACCGCACTTGGCCTTGAGCATTGGCTGAAGAAAGAGTGATGCAAAGGCATTAGTTCTGGTTGACCCAAAATCCCACCGGCACAAAACGGCAGGCATCGAACAGTCCTTGGTCGGTCAGCTTGAGCGCCGGAATCACCGGTAGGGCCAGAAAGGAGAGCGCCATGAACGGTGCTTGCAGGTGGCAGCCGCAGGCTCGGGCCATCTCGGTGACCAATCGGTACTGCTCGGCGGCCTGTGCGCAGGTGGAGGTCGTCATCAACCCCGCGACCGGCAGCGGCATCAACGCGACTTCACCCTGGCTGTTGACTGTCGCTAATCCTCCCCCATGTTCGATCACCGCGTTGGCTGCTTGGGCCATCAGTACATCGTTTGTGCCGGCACAGATCAGGTGGTGGGCATCATGGGCCACACTGGCGGCAAGGGCACTCTGCTTCAGGCCAAGACCCGATACCAGGGCGAGGGCAGGGGAAGCCTGCTTGGAATAACGGTTGAATACCGCCAGTTTGAGCAGGTCCCGTTCGGGATCGGCGATCACCTCTTGCCGGTTAATTTTGGGTAGGCAGATGATTTCGTCTGTGACCAGGTCCCCGTCACGGATTCCGATGGCGCGGCAGTTTCCGGGGTGGGCGGGGATGCGGAATTGGTCCGGGCTGACCGGCGTGAGGAGAAAGTGGTTGGGTTCACTCAGCGGTGACTGGATCTCCAGCCGGGCGAGCCCATTTTCGGCCACCACCCCGGCCCCCAATACCGAGCGTCGGATGCGAAAATCCCGCAGATTTTCGACCTCGATCCAGTCGGCTCGGTCCCCTACCTGCAATAGCCCCATCTCCAGCCCATAATGGCGCACCGGGTTGAAACTTGCTGCGCGCAGGACATCAAAGAGATCAAAACCCGCGTCCACAGCAATTTGTACCAGTTCATTTATATATCCCTGAAGCAGTTCATCGGGATGCTTGTCATCGGTACAGAACATGCACTGTTGTGGAAAGTGCGCCAATACCGGCAACAGCTTTTTGAAGCCACGGGCCGCCGAACCTTGGCGTAGCAGGATATGCATCCCTGCTCCTGCCTTTTCCAACGCCTCGTTTAGGCTTGCGCACTCGTGATCGGTACTGATCCCTGCCTGCAGATACTGGTGTAACAATTTTCCCTGCAGACCTGGCGCATGGCCATCCACCGGCTTGCCCATTTTGCGGGCTGCTGCCAGTTTTGCCGCAACCTCTCCATCTCCCCCCAGTACGCCGGGAACGTTCATCATCTCCGTGAGATGACTGATTTCCGTTCGTGCCAGCAAGCCTGCTACCGCATCCGCATTCAATACGGCACCGGCACTGTCAAAGGGTGTGGCTGGCACGCAGGAAGGGGCGCCGACGGCAAAGTGAAAGGGTGTGCGGGCTGATTCCGCCAGCATGAACTCCACCCCGGCAAGCCCGAGAACATTGGCGATCTCATGGGGATCGGTCACCGCGGCCAGGGTCCCATGGCAGACAGCGGCTCGGGCAAAGGCAGTGGGGCAGAGCATGGAACTCTCCACATGGACATGGGCATCGACAAAACCCGGCAGGATATATCCCGGTTCCGGATTGTCTTCCGGGTGGATGGCCGAGATCAATCCGTTGTCGTTAACCTCTAACCGTGCACCAAATAGACGCCGATGAACAATATCAACCACGGTTGCACTGATGTGCTGTATTCGTTGCATGAAAGGTCTCATTGGGAAGAAGGGATAGGGTCTTGACGCTGGTGTTTGAGGAAGGTGCTGGCCGCCAGCGGCAGCAACAAGGCGAATCCACCGGCCAGGACGAGAAAGGCGGTCTGAATACCGCGGTGATCGCTGATCCAGCCGATGGTCGGGCCGCTGACCACGTAGCCCAGCCGAAAGAGGAGGTTGTGCAGCGAGAGGATGGACGCCCGCATGTGGCGGGTAGACCGCTGCTGCAGCAGGTTGCGGATAATTGGCCCCTGCAGACCACGCATGGCGGTGAGTAAATAATAAAAAAGGAAGCTGCCCACCATCGAACTCAAGCCCAGGCCGAGGTACGCACCGATAACCAGGCCGATGAGCAGCAGGACGATTCGCTCCAAGCCAAATCGTTCCAGGAGTTTGTGGCTGTTGTAGGCACAGAAGGCCACCATCAGGTTGGCCCCGGCCCAGATCGGGCCGAACCAGGCCAGGGGCACGCCGCACTGTTGCATGAAGGGTTGCACCAGCCAGACTGGGTAAAAGCTGGAAAGTCCCAGTAAGAGGCCAAAACACATGGTCGCACGGATGACTTTTTTTTCGCTCAGGGCATAGCGACTGATGCGCAACGCCTCGCTGATATGGGAGCTGATGTGGGGGCCCTTTTCCGCAGCCGGTTCCTTGAGCGACAGGACCACCACCAGGGCCGTAGTCCAGACTCCGATCTGGGCCATGAACGGCAACAGGGGATTGGTCACGTACATCAACCCCGCACAGAGCGCGCCCCCGGCCTCACCGATTTGGGCAAAGCTTGCCATGCGACCATCACACCGGGTGTAGAGTTCGCTACGCCCATCCTGCCGTAATGATTCGTAGAGCAGTGCGTTGTCCGAGCCGCTGATAAAGGCATAGCAAACCCCTAAAAGCAGTTCCGCCCCGATTACCTCCCAGAAACTGTGGGCAAAGAGATAGACCGTGTAGCCGCAGATACCGAAACAGCAGGCAATCACCAGCGACAGTCGATAGCCCAGCCGGTCGCTGACATAGCCCGATGGATACTCCATCAGCAGGTTGGCTGAGGAAAAAAAGACGTTGACCAGCAGGATTTCCGAGAGCGACAAACCGATATGGTCCTTCCAGAACACGGTGATGATCGCCATGGGAAAGAGCATCATCTTTAATGCAGCAAAGATGTTGAGCTTAAGAATATTGCCGGTCATGTAGGGTGTGGGAAAGGAATGGAGGCGCACAGGGTAAGTGCGCGGAGATACCGGCTGTGTTCCGGCATCTCCGTGCGGTCGTTAACGTGCTATACAGTGTGGAACAATTTTTCGCATCCGTTTCCTGTGGTGTACAGTTCGGATACATCCCCGTGAAAGCGGGGGAGCGGATAGCGTGTGGATCCGCTTGATGGGGCACATCGTCTTCCCCCGGCCCATGCCGGAGGAAGACTCCTTGTGGTTGCTTGAGTGCAAAGGGCGCTGGAAAGATTTAGCGCTCCAAAGAATAAAAAATCAATTCGGCCCGTTGACTTGGAATGGGCCTTCCTCCCATGACCGTGCGGCGCAGGAAGAGAGGGGGAGGTTCGACGCACGGCCATGGGGCCGCTGGTTTACCGAACGCTGGTGGAATAGGATGGTCGTCCCCCTCATGATCGATTAGTGAAAGATGCCGCCAAAATCGGTGGCATAAAAGAGACGGGCCTGAACAACCTGCGCCTCGACGCCGTAGTCGACCTTTACGTCCTCTTTATACTGGAGCAGGAACTGCCAGCCGGGGGCAAAGTTGTAGGCCATGGTCGCACCGAGGGTCTGCGTGTTGATTTCGGAACCGAAAATTTTTGCACCGTCGACCTCGCTGTCTCCGCCCCATTGGCCAGCGTAATCAAGGGAGAAAACTAGATTTTTGGTCAGGTCGTAGCTCAGATGGCTTTCCAGTGCAAACAGCGGATCTTGGGAAAGTTCGTGATTGCCGTTATAATCATCATTATCACCATACACAAAAAAGCTGGGGGCGACTTCAAAGTAGAGATCATGACCAGGCTGTACCTCCCAGCCTTTGACGAAGCCGACCTCGCCTTGGAAGGCATATCGGTTGGCGCCCATGTTAAAGGTCTGATTGTCATCGTAATTGCCGGTAGGCAGGTAGAGATAGGGCGTGAGGCCGACGTAGGTTTTTGTCTCTGGGTTGTTGACCACCCAGAAGGTGCAAAGAAGAATGAGGTCACCGATGCCATCTGAATCTTGCTTGGTGCCGCCTGCCTTCAGGGACCCGCTACCAAAGGGGAGGATGAACTGGGGGTCGGCCACGATGGAACCGATCTTGGTGTAGTAGACCTCTCTAAGGAGGAAGAGGTTCTGGGAGAGATCAACATCTGCGGCTTTGTTGCCATTCACATAGTAGTCATCTGCACTGATGTTATGGTAGTACAGCAATGACAGAAGCGTGTTCGGCGGAGCTGGGATATAGTCACGCATGTTGCCCGCAGAACTAACTGCTGGAATGAGAAGACACGTACAGATTAAAGCCAGAACACCTTTCTTCATTACTTCCTCCCTCTTTTGTTGTTGATGAGTGAAACATAATGGGTTTGCAAGAACCCAATAAAAGCATGACTATACATCGAAAAGACAGTGGGTACCGAAGCGTGGCGCATCTTGTCGTCTGTTGCCGAGAACGACAAAAATTATTGCTCTTACTGCAGTTTGACTAAGCAATGGATGTGCCCAATCGGGAAATATCCTCCTACTGCAAGGGGGTACGGAGCAGGATTGGATAATCAGTTTTATCGGCAGTTGTGCTGATGGGCCGGAAATACGCTTGGTGCGAGGTGTTATTCTTAAAAGGAAGGTACCACAAATATGGCGACAGAAAGAAGAGGAGGGAAGCAGGGCTTATAAGTTTCGTTCGTCAAACGAAGAAGATGGTGGGGCGAAAGGTTACAATAGAAAGGGGTGATGGGGCACTATGACCGGCGGGGGATAGGGTATGGGCGGATAAGGGGGAGTACCGCAACCCGTACAGATGTATTGAATTGAACTTTTTAGAGTCAACCGCCGTTTAGGCAAGCTTTTACGGCGGTTGGTTGAACCTGGATAGGTTTGGCGCGAATTCAGATACTGATTTTTGCACCCAACTTTTTGGCAAATTGGGCCAACCAGGCGGGATGCGCCGGCCAGGCAGGCGCGGTGACCAGGTTACCCTCAACATGGGCCGCGTCCATGGGCACAGTTACATACTGACCGCCAGCCTGACGAATTTCCGGCGAACAGGCCGGGTAGGCAGAACATTCACGTCCCTCAAGCACCCCGGCTGCAGTCAGCAACTGGGCACCATGGCAGATGGCGGCTATCGGCTTATTGGCTGCGGCAAATTCTTTGACGATAGCAAGTACCTGCTCATTGAGGCGGAGGTACTCAGGAGCACGCCCTCCTGGGATGACCAGGCCGAGGTAGCCGTCTGTCTTGATTGTGGCAAAATCGGCATTCACGGTGAAATTGTGCCCCCGTTTCTCGCTATAGGTCTGGTCGCCCTCAAAATCATGGATTGCAGTCCGGACAAACTCGCCGGCCTTCTTATCCGGGCAAACTGCATCCACCTCATATCCCAGCATGCTCAGGGCCTGGAACGGCACCATGACTTCATAATCCTCGACATAATCACCGACCAGCATCAATAGCTTTTTCGCTGTCATTTTTTTCTTCCTCTGGGTTGTTGTCTCTGGGGATGTGTATGCGGAGCGTTGCATCGGCAGCAAGGCGCGAAGCGCATCAGTGCCACCAGTTGATGTAAATTGTAAACACCTGTGTGGAGAAGGCAACCCCCTGCAGTCCCCAGAGGCCGACCGATCGAGCCGAGGCTTTCTTTCTGGTTCTGCGCCAAGCGTGTTTATCGCTCTTTCAGTCGGTCGCCATCGAGAATGGAGATCGTTTTTCCTTCCACTCGAATTAGTCCTTCGTCACTCATTTTGCTGAATATACGGGATAATGTTTCCGAGCTTGTGCCGAGTAGGCTGGCAAGCTGGCCTTTGGGAATGTCGAGCACAACCTGATCTTGTCGTTCCTGTTCCTCCATTAAATATAGGAGGTAGGAGGCAAGGCGTCCGGGAACCTCCTTGAGCGAGAGGTTCTCTACCTGGGTGGCGAAGCGGCGCAGACGCAGGGCCAGAACTGCGAGCATATTGAGAGCCAGTGAGGGGTGGCTGGTGATCAGGGCCACGAATTCGGCTCTCGGGAAAAAGAGGATCTCGCATTCGCTTAAGGTCTCGGCATTGGCCGGGAAGGGGTTGCCGTGGAAGACCGGCACCTCGCCAAAGGGTTCTCCCGGACCGAAGATGTGCAGAATCTGCTCCCTACCGTCAAAAGAGGTCTTGAAAATTTTCACCTTCCCTTGGGCCACCATGTAAAAGCCGATCCCGGGTTCGCCTTCAAAGAAGATCGCCTCCCCTTTTCGGTACGATTTGGTGAGAGCAATCTTGGCAATTTTTTCTACTTGTTCTTCTGGGAGACCGTAGAACAGGAGGCTGGTGGCGAGGATTTCATTTTTTTTGTGCATAGAGAGATAATAATTTTGTTTTTTGATCTAGGTCAAAGAAGATTGATTTAGTCCGAGTATAGTGAAGGCATACTAATGAGGATCAACGCGTAACGCGATACAAAAAAATCAGAGGAGGAATGCCATGTTTTGTAACCAGTGTGAACAGACCGCCAAAGGAATCGGATGTAATATAGCCGGTGTCTGCGGTAAAAACGAAGAGGTTGCCGATCTGCAGGATCTGTTGATTCATGCCATGCAGGGACTGGCACTGTTCGCTCAAGAAGGTCGGAAGCTGGGTATTGTCGACGAGGCCACCGACCTTTTTACCTTCGAGGCGATCTTTTCCACGCTGACCAACGTTGATTTTGATCCGGCCCGTTTCGTGGTCCTGATCAATAAGGCTGTCGAATTGCGCGAGGCCATGAAGGCCAAGGTTGAGGCTGCCGGCGGTAAGACCGACTTCAACGAGGCTCCGGCAACCTTCATCCCCGCCGGTACCACCGCCGAGTTGGCGGCCCAGGGGCAGGCGCTTCATCTAATCGAAAATCTCGATAGCGACGTCAACATTCGTTCGCTCAAGCAAACCCTGCTTTACGGCCTTAAGGGCATTGCCGCCTATGCCGATCATGCCGCAATACTGGGGCAGAAAGATCCCGCCATTGCCGCCTTCTGTTATGAAGCCCTGGCAGTGCTCCTGGTGCAGGGATTGACTGTGGAGCAGTGTGTGCCCGTGGCGATGAAGGCTGGTGAAATCAACCTGCGCACCATGGAACTACTTGATGCCGGTAACACCGGAACCTATGGCCATCCGATCCCGACCCCGGTTCCGCTTGGACATCGTCAGGGCAAATGTATCCTGATCACCGGCCATGATCTGCATGACCTGGAACTGTTGCTCAAACAGACCGAGGGTAAGGGAATCGATGTCTATACTCACGGTGAGATGCTACCTTGCCACGGTTATCCGGAATTAAAGAAATATGCCCATTTTTACGGACATTTTGGTACAGCCTGGCAGAACCAGCATAAGGAATTTCCCAATTTTCCGGGACCGATCCTGTTCACCACCAACTGCATCCAAAAGCCGCGCGAGGACTATATCGACCGCGTCTTCACCAACGGTCTGGTCGGTTGGCCGGGCGTGAAGCACATCGCTGACAAGGATTACTCCGCCGTGGTGGAGATGGCTCTGGCCATGGATGGATTCACCGATGATGTTGAAAACGGCCAGGTGCTGGTCGGTTTTGCCCGCAATACCGTACTTGGTGTTGCCGACAAAGTGATCGAGGCGGTCAAGTCCAAGGCTATTCGGCACTTCTTCCTTGTGGGCGGCTGCGACGGTGCTAAGCCTGGTCGTGATTACTTTACCCAATTTGTCGAGCAGGTCCCCAGCGACTGCATGGTGCTGACCTTGGCTTGTGGGAAGTTCCGCTTCTTCGATAAGAACCTGGGGGATATCGGCGGTATTCCGCGCCTGCTCGATGTCGGCCAGTGTAATGACGCCTACTCCGCAATCCAGATCGCCGTGGCCTTGGCCAAAGCCTTTGACTGCGGGGTCAACGATCTGCCGCTGTCGATGATTATCTCCTGGTATGAGCAGAAAGCGGTCGCGATCCTGCTCACCTTGTTGTACCTGGGAATCAAAGATATCCGCCTCGGACCGTCGCTCCCGGCCTTCGTGAGCCCGGCAGTGCTTGAGTTTTTGGTCAACACTTTTGATATCAAACCGGTGGATACCCCGGAGGCAGATCTCAAGGCAATCCTCGGTTAATCTTATTCATCTTTTAAGCAATCGGTCATCGGTCGGCGCAGGTAGCTGACCGATGACCGCTGGAAACTTCTCATGACTGATAATTTAAAGACCTATCTCGTGTTGCCCCATTTCGATGCCGGTTTATTGAGCCCTGAGGATCTTGAGCAGTTGGCCGTCTTGGCGAGGAAATACAATATTCCCCAGACCAAGATCACCGGCGCCCAGCGGATCGCCTTTTTGGGTATGGAGGAGGATTCCATTGCCGCCCTGCGGGAGGAGCTTGGTCTTCCCCAAGGAACACCGCAAAGCCACCATCGGGTCCATTATGTCCAGGCCTGCCCCGGGAAAACTTGGTGCAAATACGGCCATCAGGATGCACTCGGTTTAGGTGAGCGCATCAAAGCGCTCGAACTGGATGGTCCTTTGCCAGCTAAGGTCAAGGTGGGAATTTCCGGATGCCGTTTCTGCTGCTGCGAGTCCTGGATGCGTGATGTCGGGCTGGCAGGGGAGAGCAAGGGCTGGCGTTTTACTTTTGGCGGCAATGCTGCCGGACGGCCCCGGGTCGGCGATGTGGTTGCAGAGCAACTGAGCTCGGACGAGGCGGTGGAGTTGGTGCGCAAGACCTTGAACTATTATCTCAAAGAAGCCAAGTTTAAGAGTCGTTCGGCCCGATTTATGGAGCGTTACAGTATCGATGAACTGAAAAAAGTGGTTCTTGGTTGATGAACAACAATAAGGTGTGTGGTTAATGAAAATAACCCGTAAGATTATAGAAATAGACGACGAACTGTGCAACGGCTGTGGCCAGTGTGTGCCCGATTGTGCGGAAGGCTCCCTAAAGATTATCAATGGCAAGGCTCGCCTGGTCGCGGATAAACTCTGCGACGGTCTTGGTGCCTGTCTTGGGTCCTGTCCCACCGGTGCGTTGCAGGTTATCGAGCGCGAAGCGGAGGAGTTTGACGAGGAGGCCGTGGAGGCATTTCTGGCTGAGGAGAAAAAAGCGGCTCAGGCGCCAAAGATCGGCGGTTGTCCTTCGGCACAACTGCAGACGCTCTCGCCCAGGACTCCTTGCCAGGAAGCCAATGTGCCGGGCAGCCAAGTCGGGTCCGCACTTTCCCATTGGCCGATTCAGATCCGTTTGATTCCAGCCACGGCCCCCTTTCTGGAAAACTGCGATCTGTTAGTGGCCGCTGACTGCGCCACCTTGGCCTATGCCAATATCCAGGCCGATTTTCTTAATGGCCGGGTGGTGATGATGGGGTGTCCCAAGTTCGATGATCAGCAGCTCTATGTCGAGCGGTTCACGGAAATTTTCCGTACCCGCAAGCTCAACTCGCTTACCATTCTCATCATGGAAGTTCCCTGCTGTCACACCATGCTCCAGATCATTGAGCAGGCTTGGAAGGCGGTTCAACCCGATCTCCCGGTCCGGCAGGTGGTGATCTCCACGCGCGGTGAAATCAAGGCGGAGACCTCCTGGTAATCGCTCGCTGAAATTATGTTGTGCAAACGCCCCGCATCCTG
Organism: Desulfobulbus sp.; assembly: GCA_028684915.1. The sequence goes on along the minus strand of JAQUEZ010000001.1, from coordinate 2,254 downwards.
ATTATGAACGTCAGGATCCGGGGCGTTTTTGTTGGGTATCTCAAAAATTTCTCTACAGACAGGCTTGTCCTTGAACAGGGGCAGATGGTCGGGCTCTTTCGTCGATCTAAGATCGGCCGGATTCTATTTGGCAACCAGGTTTTTGACGATACCAGCCAGATTTTTCACGTGGTCACCAACGTGCGCGATGTCACTGCGCTCAATCAGCTGCGCTGCTTGATCCAGAGTTGACCGTGGGCCTGCCGCCTGCATGCAGTGACCCGGATTCTTTTCCAATAATCCCAGGATATTGCCCCTGGCCGATACCGAGTCTATCTATCGTCAAGTGCTGTAGGGAGAGCTCTTCATATAGCGCAGTATTGTATTATTCGTCGTTTAGAGGAGGACTGTCATGATCAAAGCGTACCGAACCTAAGTTGATGGTCAGTGGCTGAGCACTGAGCGTACCATGGAAGTTATCAATAAATTTACCGACGAGCCCTTTGCTACGGTTCCCCTGTCAGACAGTGCCCTGACCGAGAAGGCCATTGCCAGCGCCAAGAAGGCCTATCAGAGTTTTCGCAAGACTCCGGCACACCTGCGCTCGGCCATTCTTGATAAGGCTGTGGCCCTGATTATCGCCCGTGAAGAGGAGATCGCCACGGTGATCTCTCAGGAGGTTGGTAAGGCCTGGAAATTCTCGGTCAATGAGGTTCAGCGCAGTGCTGAAACCTTTAAGTTTGCCGCAGAAGAGGCCAAACGGCTCCATGGTGAGACTATCCCGGTTGATGCCAGCCGTTTCGGCGAGAACCGTTTTGGCTACTTCATCCGTGAACCTTTGGGCGTTATCGGTGCAATCACCCCGTTTAATTTTCCCTTAAACCTGGTGGCACATAAGGTGGCACCTGCCATTGCCACCGGCAATGCCATCGTCCTTAAGCCAGCCTCCGCGACACCGGTTTCTGCCTTAATCCTGGCTGAGATCCTTGAAGAGGCCGGATTGCCACCGGGTGTATTCAACGTGGTTGTCGGCCCGGGGGCTGAGGTGGGGGATGCCTTAGTGGTCCATCCTGATTGCCGCAAGATTACCTTTACCGGCTCACCCGCAGTCGGTGCCCAGATTGTGCGCAAGGCCGGCATCAAAAAGGTCACCCTGGAGCTTGGCAGCAATTCTGCCACCATCATCGAACCCGATGCGGATCTGGAAAAGGCCGCGGCCCGCTGCGTAGTCAGTGCTTTTGCCAACTCCGGACAGGTATGCATTTCCCTCCAGCGGATCTATGTCAATCGCCGGTGTTTAGATGCGTTCACCCAGATTTTTGTCGACAAGGTCAAGGTGCTCAAGGTGGGCAATCCGCTGGACAAAGACGGTGATGTCGGGCCGTTGATTTCTTCTAAAGAGGTTGTGCGCATCGATGGATGGGTTAAGGAGGCCGTCACCCAGGGCGCGGTGCTCGCTACCGGCGGCAAAGGGGAGGGAAGGGTCTATCAACCCACGGTCCTGACCCAGGTTACCGAGGATATGAAGATCATGTGCATGGGAACTTTTGCCCCGGTGGTTTCGATTGTTTCCTATGATTCTTTCTCCGAGGTTATTGATCTGGTGAATGCCTCGGATTTCGGACTGCAGGTCGGTGTCTACACCAACAACATCAATAAGGCGCTGCAGGCGGTGGATGATCTCGATGTCGGCGGGGTGATGATCAATGACACCGCCACCTATCGGGTCGATCATCTGCCTTATGGCGGCAATAAACTCTCCGGGCTTGGCCGAGAGGGAATCCGTTTTGCCATGGAAGATATGACCAATATTAAGATGGTGATGATCAACCGGAACTGATTTTTTCTGACCTCGTAGAGCGTCCATTACCTGCGAAGAGCTGGCGCAGTAAAAACTCAGAGAGGCAAGGAACAGGTTTTTCACGGTGCGAAGGCACACATAACGCATGCCGAGTGTCAGGAAAAAAGCTACGCGCAGAAAAACGAAGTTTTGACTTCGCCATCATTTTTGATGGACTCGTAAAAAGTTAAACCTCCAATCTCATTCGACTGTGAGCTGTCGGTTGGAAAATTTTGCTCAGGGCTAACGCTACTAGGAATAATTCCTGGATTAGGTCTTTGAAATAATTCCAGGGCGCCAAAAGAAGCAAGAATAGGCCCCAAAATGGCTCTGGGGGGTTGTTTTTCCATCCCCGATGCCTGCTGGCCCTCAATATATTCAAACCAATGGCCTTCATGAAGGCGGCAAACCGCACTGCTTTCATGCCTCGAACGC
>JAQUEZ010000306.1 GCA_028684915.1 Desulfobulbus sp. | reverse complement strand
TCTCGTACGAGACCTTCTGGCTGGCTCTGGCCGAGAAGCTCTGCCTCAAGGGGTTCGGCCCGAACGGGTTCGGCGAGGGCCAGGACTTCACCCGGCCGGACGATTTCTACCTGCGTATGGTGGCGAACATCGCCCTGGACCGCAAGGAAGCGGTGGCCGACGCCTCGCCGGAGGAGATCGAACTGTTCCTGAAATCACGGCGCCATCTGCCGAAAAACGTCTTCGATGCCGATCGCTGGCAACGGATCGTCGGTCCGGCCTGGCCCAAGGTGGTGACCGTGCTCAACCGCGGCGGCCGCTTCGACAGCCAGGGTGTGACCTACAAGGGCGAGCAGGTGGCCAACAAGTACGGCAAGCTGATCAACCTCTACCAGGAGAAAACCGCGGGCTGCAAGGACGCCTTCACCGGCAAGCCGTACTATGGCATGGCCCGCTACGTGCCGATCACCGACACGCTCGGCAACGATATGAGCAAGCTGAGCAAAGGGTACCCTTTGACCCTTATCACCCAAAAAGATGTCCGCGCCACCAAGGCACGGACCATTACCATGCCGTATCTGACCGACATCAATAAGGAGAATTACATTGTCCTCCATACTCGTGATGCCAAAAAACTGGGCGTGAAGAGCGGCGACCGGGTCAAGGTGGTCTCGGCAACCAACCCGGACGGGGTCTGGGACCTGGGCAACGGCACCAAGAAACCGATGATCGGCAAGGTGCAGGTGACCGAGACCATCCGGCCCGGCGTGGTGACCTTCAATCTTGGCCATGGCCACTGGGCACTGGGCGCCGAAGACGTGACCATCGACGGTAAGGTGATCAAAGGCGACAAGAAGCGGGCCGGCGGGGTGCATGCCAACGCCGCCATGTGGATCGACCCGCACCTGAAGAATACCTGCATGATCGACAAGGTCGGCGGTAGCGTTTCGTTCTATGACACCCGGGTGAAACTGATCAAGGTCTGAACTGGTCTCGCCCACAACACAAACGGGCTGCCTGCAGGCAGCCCGTTTGTGTTTTCATCGCTGGAAATGATTCGATTGTCCTCCTTCCTCCTGTTCGCCTTTTTGACGAAGGTTTCTTTTGCGGTCGTTGACGTATCCGTCTGGGCGGATTAAAGAAGGTGGTAAGGGACACCGGATGCGATCCGGATTTTTTTGATTTTTTCTCACCCAAGGAGACCTCATGTCGCCGAACCCCAAACAGCTCGGTTTCCTCGACCGCTTCCTCACCCTATGGATTTTCCTGGCCATGTTCGTCGGGGTACTGCTCGGCTACCTGGTGCCCGGCGTACAGAACCTGATCAACGCCTTCCAGGTGGGCACCACCAACATTCCCATCGCCATCGGCCTGATCATGATGATGTACCCGCCGCTGGCCAAGGTCAAATACGAACAGCTCGGCCAGGTGTTCCGCAACACCCGGGTGCTGCTGCTGTCGCTCGTGCAGAACTGGGTGATCGGCCCGGTGCTCATGTTCCTGCTCGCCATCACCCTGCTGTCCGGGCACCAGCACTACATGGTCGGCCTGATTCTCATCGGCCTGGCCCGCTGCATTGCCATGGTCATCGTCTGGAACGACCTGGCCGAGGGCGACACCGAGTACTGTGCCGGCCTGGTGGCCTTTAACTCGATCTTCCAGGTGTTGTTCTTTTCTCTCTACGCCTGGATCTTCATTACCGTCATTCCCGGCTGGTTTGGCCTGGCAGGGGCGGTGGTCAATGTCTCCATCGGCGAGATTGCCTGGTCGGTGTTCATCTACCTGGGTATTCCTTTTATTGCCGGCATGCTGAGCCGCTTGATCGGTATCAAACTGAAGGGCAGGGACTGGTATGAAACGGTGTTTATACCGAAAATCAGTCCGCTGACCCTGATTTTTCTGCTCTTCACCATCTTGGTGATGTTTTCGCTCAAAGGCGAATACATCGTTCAGTTACCCCTTGATGTGCTGCGCATCGCCCTGCCCCTGACCATCTACTTCCTGGTGATGTTCGCGGTTTCCTTCTTTCTGTCGATGCGGGCCGGAGCCACCTACGAGCAGACCGTCACCCTGAGCTTTACTGCCGCGTCCAACAATTTCGAGTTGGCCATTGCTGTCGCTATCGCCGTGTTCGGCATCAACTCCGGCGAGGCCTTTGCTGCGGTTATCGGCCCCCTGGTCGAGGTGCCGGTCCTCATTGCCCTGGTGAACGTGGCTCTGCGTTTAAAAGAAAAGTATTTCCCCTATGAACAGCGGACCCTGACCGGGGTTTGCCATGTGCGAGTCAAACCCGAGAGGTGAACCATGCTCAATGTCCTTTTTGTCTGTGAACACAACTCAGCCCGTAGCCAGATGGCCGAGGCCTTTCTTAAACGCTTCGGCGGCGACGATTTTTCGGTCGAGAGCTGCGGGCTGGAAGCAGGCGTCCTCAATCCGCTGGTAATTGAGGTCATGGACGAAATTGGCTACGATCTTAAGAATAACACCACCCAGGCAGCGCTTGATCTGTTCAAACAGGGGCGCAGCTATGATGTGGTGATCACGGTCTGCTCACAGAAAGCGAGTGAGCTGTGCCCGCTCTTTCCCGGTCGAGCCCTGCGGCTCAATTGGCCTTTTGCCGATCCTTCCCGCCTGGAGGGCGGCCGGGAAGCCAATTTGGTTGAAATCAGGGAAATACGGGATCAAATAAAGGTGCAGGTTGAGGCGTTCATCGCCGAATACCGGCACAAGGGACTGAAGATGTTTCTATGAGTGCATCCGACTTCACCACCGAACCACGAAAGATGATCATCCTTTTCCTCTGCACCGGCAATTCTTGCCGCAGCCAGATGGCCGAGGGGTGGGCGCGCCATCTGAAAGGCGAAAAAATCGAACCTTATTCTGCCGGGATCGAGAGACATGGACTCAACCCCTTGGCGGTCCGTGTCATGGCCGAAGCCGGGGTGGATATCAGCGCTCAGCAATCCAAACTGATCGATGAATTGCCATCCATACCCTTTGATTACGTTGTCACCCTCTGTGACCATGCCCATGAAAGCTGCCCCTACTTTCCCGGACGCATCATTCATCGAGGCTTTCCCGACCCGCCGCAGTTGGCCAAAGATGCTTCCTCAGAGGAGGCGATCCTGCAAGCATATCGCTCTGTCCGTGACATTATCCGCGATTTTATTGAAACCCTTCCGGACAGCCTGAACAATTGAAAAGAGGGGAAGCTGATTAGAAAAAATAACGGGGACGCAATTCCAGCTTATTGCTGTTCTGTTTCTCACCAAACTCCGAAAGGTCATCGGCCATCAAGACAATCCATCGCAATTGCACCTCCCAATTGGTGATGCCCGTGTAGGTCGGCTCGGGCGTAACTGAACAACTCTGATCGTCAAGGTTGCTGAGTCAAAGCAGGGGTAAAATAGAGCAGATCAAAGGGCTCTTTCAACGAAAAACGGGCATACAGGTAATCGCGTCCCGGATTGGGACGGGAAGAATTCCTCGAAGGCTTGACCTGCACCATTTGGACAGCCTATACCTAATCGCGTGCCAGTGAGAGGAGACGCATAGGTCCCACGGGCTCCTCTGGCAACCATGGAACTATGGCGAACCGCCGGGCATAGCGAGTTCGCACTGCGTCGATCTGCGCGAGTTCTGAGGCAACTCGCTGTGCCAGGCATGGATCTCTCGTCCCTGAGGCAGTAAGGCTGCTGTTAATGACCCATGCGTAGGGCTCCACCCCAGCACGATTGAGGTCGGCTTGTAAACGAGCTGCCTCTGATACCGGGGTGGTTTCAGCGAGAGTGACCAGGAGTATTTTTGTGTGTTTGGGATCCCTGAGTTTCATCAAGGGCGTGACAATACGTGCAGAAGCATTTGCTGTGGCCTCGTTGCCGACCACTTGTCGGTGGTATGCCCCGGTGGCGTCGAGAAGGAGCAGTGTGTGCCCGGTTGGTGCGGTGTCGAGAATGACAAAGGTCGAACGGGCTTGCATGATGAGCCGAGAAAAGGCTGTGAAGACAGCGATTTCTTCGTAACAAGGCGAACGGAGATCTTCCGCTAACAATGCCCGTTCATCTTCATTAAGTCGTGCTCCACGGGTTCTCAACACCTGATCTCTGTAGGCCCGCGTCTCAACCGCGGGGTCGATCCTGCTGACCAAGAGATTTTCCGCCCTCCCTTCGAGGGTCGTAGCAAGGTGAGCAGCTGGATCGGTTGTACTGAGATGGACCTTTTCACCACGAGATGCGAGTTCTACGGCAATGGCCGCCGCGATCGTGGTCTTGCCAACGCCGCCCTTTCCCATGACCATCACCAACCCCTTCCCAGGCTGTGCAATCTCATCTATGAGGCCAGAAAGCCGAGGATAGTCAGTTTGCTGAACCGAAGATACGGAAGGATGTGTAAGTTCAGCCGCCTTGGTGTCGTCCAGGAGAGCCCGGAGCGCCGGCAACCCAACCATATTGAACGGGCGAAGAGGAATGCGCATCTGGGTAAGGTCCTGTAAACGATCAGGCATCTCCGTAAGCGCAACCCGACCGCGCTGCTCGAGAGCGATAGCGGTCCGGTCGGTCGGATCCGCCGCTGCAAACACGGCATTAATGACAAGCTGCTGGTTGTGAAGGCCAAGTGCAGCAAGTTCCACAGACGAACGGGCGATTTCTCGCAGCGCTGCACGATCCGGCCGCGTTACAAGCACAATGATCGTTCGTTCCGGATCCTTGAGAGCCGAAAATGCGGCGGAAAATCTTGCCTCCTCCATTTTTAGCCCGGAATGTGGCCCGAGGCAGGATGCGCCCCGAGTCGTCGACTGAAGGAAAGTGGTCCAAGCACTGGGCAGCTGAAGAAGTCGCAAAGTGTGCCCAGTAGGTGCGGTGTCGAACAACACGTGATCATAGGGCACCTCCTTTTTACTCCCGGCCAGGAGTTCGGCGAACTCATCGAAGGCGGCTATTTCCACCGTACAGGCGCCGGCAAGTTGCTCTTGCAGTTCAACAATCTGTGCTTCTGTCCAGATGGCACGGTAGGGAGCAATTACCCGCTCTCGATAGTCGGTGGCGGCCAATTCGGGATCGATATTGAGCGCGGAGAGCCCGTCAACGCCAGGCACGGCTATCGCTTGAAGAGAGAGTCGGACCCCGAGCATCTCATCGAGGTTTGAGGCAGGGTCCGTACTGACAAGGAGGATGCGTTTGCCCATTTCAGCAAGGCGGATCGCAGAAGCACAGGCAAGGGCAGTTTTGCCGACACCGCCTTTCCCTGTAAAGAAAAGGTAACGACTTGGGTGCTCAAGAAAGTTCTTCATACGCTCTCCAGTCCTCCCGCACTGCGATCATTTTTTTGTACGCTCAAGTTCCGGGTAATATTTTTTTATACAATTCGGACAGATGCCATAGGAGGAGTCGGATTTTGCCCGATCCTGAATATACCGCTCGATATCTCCCCAAAATTCCGGATCAACTCTGATCTTCTTGCAGGAGGGGCAAACCGGCAAAATACTTTCCAGGTAGCTCACTCGAACGAGTAATTTATAAGTGTGGCGGATGATAACCACCCCTACAATCGTGATAATCAGGCTCTCAAATAAGGATTCACGCCAGTTTATCGGAGTTGCCGGACCGCCGAGTAAGACGTAGGGGATGTCAAGGATTTCATCGAGCCAAGTAATTGCAATGATAACCAGAATGGCTACAGCCTCATACCAGCTTACTTTTTTCGCGATCATATTTTCTCCAGACTGTTGCATGGCAGAACCTCATCCTGTTGATAATTTTTTTGCATGTAACTGCATATTTTTACATGGAAAGCCCGCAAGGAATTACCGCTTAATCGTTGATTGTTTTGGCTCACTTCTTATGAAGATTTTTTGAGATTTTTACCGCAGAAAGTGTGGGCTCCGACCTGATCAACACAGCATTCTTCCATGAGAAAACCCATTATGACGTCAAGCACCTCATACTGAGCGATACAATAAAGTATCCTTCCTTCCCGCACCTGCCGGACAAGCCCCACAGAAACCAGTGCGGCAATGTGATGACTCAATGTGGACCCGGGGACATCCAATTTTTTTTGCAAATCTCCCACGGGCAACCCTCGCTCTCCGGCCTTGACAAGCGTTTTGTACACACCTAGCCGGGTAGGGTGTCCCAGTTCTTTCAATGCGGCCGCAACAGCTTCAATTTCCATATGATCCCTCCCTTGTTTCAATATTTCTAAAATAACAGAAATGTATTGACAAGGAAAACATTTCCATTATTTTAGAAAAATAAAAATAATGGAGGTTTTGCCATGGATGCGTATTACCTGATGATTAAAGATACCCTTGGGATGTTTTTATTCCTTGGGTTTGAACTCTCCGCGCTTTTCCTTCTGATTAGCGCTGGAGTGAGTCTGTTGCAGCAGTATATCCCTGATTCAAAGATCCAGGCTGTTTTAAGCGGGAAAAAGGGTTTGGGGTATATTTTCGCTGCATTTTTGGGGGCGATCACCCCGTTTTGCAGTTGCTCAACCATCCCTATGCTGCGTGGATTGCTGAAGGCCAAGGTAGGGTTTGGCCACACACTCACCTTTTTGTTCACCTCGCCATTGCTGAATCCGATTATTATCGGGATGTTCCTGGTTACCTTTGGTATGCGGGTGACGGTGGTGTACACCTTTGTCGCCTTGATGGTTTCCATTGTCGGTGGTTTAGTGTTGGAGGACCTTGGTTTTGAACGATATGTTATCCCCGAAGGGAAAATTCCCGCTGCAAGTTGCTGCTCCCCCAACCCGCCCACCGCAAATCCGGCGGGGAAGAATCCTGCCACGGAAGCAGGAAGTACGCAGCCTGCTCAAGGTTCTTGCT
>JAQUEZ010000305.1 GCA_028684915.1 Desulfobulbus sp. | reverse complement strand
GTACCGCCAATTCTCCGGACCGAGCACTTCGTTGACGCTGTCAAAGACGTACTGCGGTCGAAAGCCGTACTTGATCTGACCGATCTGGTTACCTCCCTTGTCGGTCATCTTGATTTCCTGGATCGCGCTTCGTTGCCGAATGATCGCAAGCGTTCGTTGATGGATTGGATCTGTTCCTGCAATGGCGCCATGGTGTTGCCTCCTTATAGGTTTGGGGAGCAAGACGACATGGCTCCGCCGGGAGCATGACGTAACAGCTCCCGATGGATGGGTAGGTGAAAATGTATTGAGATAACGATAGGTTCAGCTTGCCCGAGAACGCGCAAAGAAAATGCGGCTTCGGAAAAACAAAGGAATAGCTATCGGTTCAACGGGGAAAATGAACGAGAGGAAAACGAATCGATGGATCCGTTTTGCAGGGGTGCGTGCGCAACTCTCTCAAGTCAAAGAAAGATGTTCGCCTCTGCGATTAAACGTCATTGGCCGGGAAAGGCAGCAACGCGTGGTGTCTGGAATTCAAGAACACGAAAATCGTGTTCAGCTAAGCCCTGCAAAGGGGTATCTCATTGGAAATGAGTCGGAAATGTTGTGTTATTTATATGCCGTGGTTCGAAAAAAAATCTAGCATAAAACGAACTTGTTTGTTTCCTCTGCTGGAGTTTCCATATAGAGCGCGGACATACCTCGGCCAGAGGAAGAGCTATAGCGGCATGAATTTTTGGGCACGGGGCTATTTTGTTTCAACGGTCGGTGCCAATGAAGATTTGTCAGTATTGAAAGGGGGATCGATTGCCGTTGAAGGTGGGCAACTCACCACTAACTCACCCATAAAAAAAGCCTGTTAGCTAAGGTTAGCTAACAGGCTGATTTTATTGGTGGCCCCAAGGGGACTCGAACTCCTGTTGCCGGCGTGAGAGGCCGGACCACGGGGGCAATACAACGAAATAACAACTATTTAAAAATAAATAAATCATCGAAACCCTGTCAAAAAGATAGGGCTAACTCACCGCTAACTCACCGGCTCTTTACCGCCCTTCATGAATGAGCCTGCAACGGTGTCACGTTCAGCGCGCTTTTATTCTGTCCCACCTTCCATAAATCAAAGGCAACTTGATGCCCCATCCAACTTTCAGGACTCCTACCAAAAGCCAGGGATAAACGGAAAGCCATTTCAGGCGAAATCCCAGATTTTTCATTCACTAGTTTGGATAGCGTTTTTCTGCTCACGTTTAGGGCAATTACGGCTTGGGTGACAGATAATCCCATTGGCTGCAGCCATAGCCCATTGAGAATTTCTCCAGGGTGTGGAGGATTTATTTTTTTTCCATTTAATATGTTCAGCGATTGTTCGTTGTAATTTTTGCTTTTCAATAATTGTTGTTAACATTAACAGATACGCAGGAAGGACAACAGGAAGGTACTTTAATAGTGATTTAAAATCGATTCTGAAAAATATTATAGTTTCTGTAATGTTAGCAGATATTATGAAAGAAATAGTCAAATATCCCATATATATAATGGTAACAGTCGCAAGGCACCAATATCGTCCAATAAGCCAATTGATTCTTATTTCATGTTGTCTATGTCTTTTTACAGTCAAAAGAATTTTTCTTTCCTTCCATCTGCTTATTCTTCGATTAAGCTTAGGCATTATACCGATAACGTATCGCAATAAAAGAGGGAATTTTGCTAAAACAATACCTGTGACAACAAAAAAAACACCTGTGAACCACCATGAAGGATCTATAAGATTTTGTATTATTTGGTCCATTCTATTTTATTGGTATAACGGGGAAATAATTTGTCGGTCAATACGCTACCATCTTTAGGAGCGCGCTTTATTCTGTCCAGATTTATTGATTGGATAACGAATTTTCTTGATACAATTTCCAGTTGTATTGGTTCAATGCTTGTTCATTATTTATTGATTCGACCTGAAATACTAAATAAAATTCTTTGTTAATTAACTTTTTTTCAATCCATTCGTTTCCTTTGCACCCAAATAAAAGAGAGATACTAACAGTTACCAAGCTAAATACTTCATCTAGAAAAAAGTAACTTTTGGAGTAAATGATAAAAAATGAATAACGACCAATGTAAAATAAAGTTAAAATTAATCCCAAAAGCCACATTTTATGAACGAATGCCCATATCGGAGGTATAAAAAGAGCAGGATATGAAAAACCATCTTTGATTGCTACAATCTTATCTTTTCCTTGAGCGTATATTTTATATTTCTTCATATTTGTCCACCGGGCTGTTACGAGTAATCAGGAATTCGAGCTATCAAAAGTTCCCTACACTGTGCCCGTTTTTCCCTATTCAATATTCAAGACCTGAACCCATAAGGCGTTTAAGATACATTTCTGTTTATTGATTTGATATCCCATTTTGTGCCCGTCTTATAAATTTTATATCCATCGAAGAAAGACCATTAAAATTATTTATATTTTTTAATAACGATAGCGCTTTATCAAGTTCTCCTTCAGTGGATAACTTATCTTCAAACAATTTTCCAACTTCAAGCGGCAATCCGTATTCTTCAAGAGCAACTAGTGATGAATCAAAAAAGTAGTTTTCAACAAGCATTGAGTAAGCACTATAGTCGCAAATATCTTGAATTTTATTGACGCGTAAAGATTCATTAACAATCGACTCTATAGTTCTCAGCAAACGAGGGAAATGAAAATTTACCCAAAGTCGTTGAAAATCAAGGATTCGGTTGATAACATCATCAATGTTTTGATCAGTTTTATATGCTAACGATTCCTCAACTAATTGTTTTATAGATTTTTTAAGTGATATTTCATTGATTTTGAATGCAAGTTGTTTTGCAGAAAACACGCTTCTGTTTCCCAACAATGAGCCAGAGAAGTAATCCCATATGCAATTGCAAATGAATGAAAGTTGTTCATATGTTGGGTATCCTTTCCATGCCAGCATAGGAGCCCACTCAAAAATGTTTGCATTTACTATTTTTGCAAAAGAAATTTGTTCTCTTGGATCAACAGTCTTGTTTGTTCTGATCGTTTCAATTGATAAATCTTTTTGGTCAATAATTGATTTTATACGTTCTTTAGATTCTTCAGAAAGATCTTCTTGGTCAATGTTTACCAACAAGGATTCTGGAGTGTTTGGCCCTTGCGTATAGACTGGAATATCTACAAAAGGTAATCTTGCTTGTGGCGGTGGAGATAAAATGTAAACATGTCCTATAAAATGACGGAACATTCTCCCGCTACGCCCAGCTATGTTGTTGAATGTAAAAATATCAAATTTTTTTCTATTGATATTGTCGTCATAGCAAATGATATTTTTTGTTGAAGTATTTACTCCTTCAATCAGGGTGGATGTGCAAACTAGAAAATCTATCTTACCATCGTTGAAAAGATCAACAAGGTACTGAGATACCCCACGAGGTATTCTTGCGTGATGTATTGCAACCCCATGACGTAGTGCTTCTGAAAGGACCCAGTCTTTGTGATATTTCTCAGAGACCCATTCAGATATTTCTTTTGATTGTGGCGAGACTTCATTATTGGCAATTGAGCAAATTTGTCTTGCAACTTCATTTGCCCTAGCTGGAGAGCTGCAAAATACGATTGTTTGCCCCGTAATTGATTTACATATCTCGATCAGTTTATCTTCTTTATTTTTAGTTGTGTGGTCATGAAATTCAGTAACGACTGTATTGTAATTGAATTTTATAAACTCAAATTTAACATTTTCTATGAACTCACCAGCTATCCCCTCAATATTTGGGCCAAGCATATAAAAATGATTGCATTTCTTATACAAACGATAAAAAGCCTCGTTCAGGAGAGCGCACCTGTTACCACTGTCAGCCCATGGACTCAATTTGTAAAATTCATCAATGACGAAAAAGTCGACTTTACCAATAAAATTTTCTTCAAGGACCCTCTCTTGAGTCAGGATATATATATTACGTTCTCCTGTTTTTTGTAAAGAGTGGGTAATTATTCTATAATTATTATTAAATTTAGAAAGCCTGCGTCTTGTTTCATCTATCAAAGCAATAGTTGGAACGACTATTACTATATTATCAAAATTATCACTCGATATGAGCGCATCAATAATTAAGCTTTTGCCAAAGCTTGTAGGGGCACTAAGAACAATGCTTTGCCCGTTGATTAATTTGTAGTAAACTTCAGCTTGTGGACCATGAAAAACAATATCGTTATCTGCAATGGTTACCCTGTGAACCTCATAGGCTAACAGGTCCTGCAATGACAATCTATCTGGCTCCAAGTATGGAAAAAGTCCTAGTTCTCTGGCTAAAGAATCTATGATTCCAATTGATTCATCAAATAGTTCAGACTTGTCCATTGCTCTTAGAACTAGGTCTTGAACAATAGATATATTTTGGCTATCAGAATAGTTGTAGCGAATGGCGATTTCTTTAGCAATTTCAAAATGATTCTGAGCTATTTCTTCATCGCTACGTAATTTTTCTTTGAGAAGTCTTAATTCCATTTTTGCAACTCCTCATGCAATTTTTGTTGTATTTCCTTTTTAGATTTTAGAGGTAGCAAAATCAGGTGCACCTTGATGTTTTCCGGAATTTTCTTTTCACAAAAAATTTCCCAATTTTTTCGTACCTCTTTCTCAAAATCCTCTTCAAAGTCTTTAGATATTTGTTTGTGCGAGCTTATCGTTTCGCTGTCATATGTAAGTAGAACAGGGATCGCAACGGAATTGAAAATCTCATCTAATGAAGTGTTATTATCAAGCAAAAGATTTAATTTTTCAGCATATGGCCATTTTTCATCAATTTTATTTGTTATCGCCACAAATTCATCACGCAAATAATCTCTTTTAGTGTGTTCTTCTAACTCATTAACTACGTCATATATTGCACTTTTTATATTTTTATAAAATTTAACCTCACCAATCCATAATTCAAGATTAGCACCAACAGGAACGACATGGACACAATCAAACCCTTTCACTGTGTCATTTCTAGAATCTTTATAATGCATCTTAGATATAGCAGGCAAAGTTCCAAATACTTGCCTCAATATCATATGAAGGAAAAGTTCCCCGAATTCGCCTCTGCTTTTGTATTTTTCAGTATTATATATAGCTTTTGCAGCTTTTTTTATTAGTTTTACAGCATTAGACGCGCCAAGAGATTGCCATTCGCTGTATTTTAAGGCAAATTCTGGAAGCCATTCCATTACATGTTCGACTAACTGAGCGTCTCTCCATTCACCGCTTTCATAACCAGCACACATAGCAACTAACCATGGTTCAGCCGCATAGTCTGACACTCGGATTTTCAACAATGGTTTGGGGTGTTGAGGAACCACGCTTTTTGTCATTATATTTCCTGTGTCATAGGTTGATATAAATTGATAACTTATTGCAGTATAACAAGTTATTATCCTGTTTCTGGTTATCATTCAGCGTTTCCAGCCAGGCCGTTCACGAATCGCCATTTTTTTAGGTTTCAGCTGACTGGTTATCGTGCAGTTTTTTAGCGGTAACCAGAAACCGGATATTTGCCCTGAGTCGAACAAACCTGGCTTCTCAGACCCAAAAAACTGGAAAGGATGAAAACGCTAAGGGTGAAGGTACTTCCAATATATCTGAATCCGAGACTGCGGGAGTTAAATCCGCGTTCGTCCTGGACTGAAAACAATGCTCAATGTTCAGCGATTCACGTACTCCTTGATATTATGGTGTATTCGGTTTTCGGGGCTGAAAATAGAAAATTTCCCCTAGCTGATTCCTCTTTTCTCTTTTTGGGCTGTTACGTAACTTTACAAAAATACTGATTATTCTTCCTTTTTCTATGCGACTTTAGAGACTGGCCAATCTTCCTTAATCTCGGACTGCCCTTTCTTTTCTTCTTTCCACGCTTTGAATGAGGGAAATTTATCTTCGAGTTCCGCTTGGAACCATTCTTTTCTATATGGTTCCTTTATCGTTATCTCCTCAAGCCAAGCTTCAACTTCATTAAGTATATCGAACTTACTCTTGAATGCTCTTTTTTCTAATCGTTTTGGCTCCTTACCTCCTGTTATCCACTCGCTTTTTAGTCCCAATCTGCTTTCTATTATAAAAGCCCACTTCTCAGGGAATTTTCCTGTTTTCTTCATGTCGGTTATGGCAGATGGAGAAATTCTCAATAATTCAGCAAGTTCCTTCTGACTTTTAATTCCTGTTTCACCCCTTATCCTTTCCCACGCTTCCTTAAAATTGTCTTTAAAATCCATTTTTTTCACTTGCAAATGCAGTTTCTTTATTTATAATGAAAATTAATACGGAAACTAAATTTTCCATCTGATTTCATCATGACTCAAGCCAAGAACCCATGCCCCTAAACGACTACCTAACCCTTTTCGGCCTCTTCATCGTCTTCCTTGGTCTTGGCTTGCTGATCTATGCCTGCCTGTTCAGGATTTACCTAGGCTTGCAATTGCAACTCTTTCCCAAGCTCAACGAACAATTCGAACGAATTCTCAAACGCATGGACTCAAAATGATCATCTGCTGCGAAGGCCGGCCAGGACAAGGAAAGTCTTACCAAGCCACCCGCCAAATCGTGAACAAATACCAGGAGCCCAAAACCATGCCCATGCCACTTTTCAGCCCAACCTCACAACAGCTCGAAGAACGTATGTCGGAAGAAGAGCTCATCGCGGCTCTGCTTCTTTCCGGTTTAGTGACCCTTGTCGAAGCCAAGATGAAAGCCCGAGACCGAAACCTGACCATCCGGATTCGCAAAAATGCACGAGCAGCGGCCTAAGTCCTACGACATCAGCGACATGCACTGCAGCAAATGTCATCG
>JAQUEZ010000304.1 GCA_028684915.1 Desulfobulbus sp. | reverse complement strand
CAGCCCAACCTTTGCCTTGAACTCTGGTGTGTGAACCTTCCTTTTCTTCGCTTCGCTCATAGCCCCTCGTTCTCCTCATGATGGCGCACAGCTTAATTTACTGTCTAGAATATGGGGTCCACTATAGGGTTGCTGTTTCACCTCCATCGCCAAACGCATCAATAACAGGAATCTTTGACACCGAAAGGTCGTGCACCCTGAAGTCTTTTCCTCCCAAAAAACATCGAAAGGCCGCTGTAGCTGAAGTCTTTCCACTGTTGTTTGGACCAACGAAAACAGTTTCATCTTCCTCGAATCCGATAGTGACCTGTTCCAGACGACGGAAATTTCTGATTGCGATGTTTGTGATTTTCATAATGTCCTTATTAGCTGCATCAACTGAAACAAATTTTAACTTTGCTTCATTTTTTTGTAATAGGTCCGTTTACATTGAACTAATCAGATGGAGACTGCGGACAAGGGATATTTCTCGATTTCTGTCGTTATAAATTCTGGTTAGTAATAAAAAATCATGAAATACCAATTAATCTGTATCGTCAATTGTTTTGTTCTTCTTAATTTAAAGAATTCCGGGGAGGTAAGAGGTGTGTGGCGATGAAGTGTAACAAAGTGGTTGTTTTTTTTCACATTGGTCAACGAGAATTGCCTATCATAAAAGCATTGTAGGTATCCAACGGGAGGGTCCGTGAGAAAAACCGCCAAATTCTGTTAGCGATCAACTAACGTTCATGATGCGGGTTGCTTCGCCCCTGAAGATGAATGATTGTATTGGAAACGATGGCCGCGAGCGTGTAATGGGCTCCATGATCCGGAAGTTAAAACACGCTAAGGGGATTCGAAGGAAAAACCTATGATCAGGTCATTCCAATTTGATGAGAGCAGATCGAATCTTGTTCATAGGCCGATGGGACTTTTGCCACTTTTCCCGTTAACAGAATGTCGTAAAAGCTTTTTATGATATTTAAAATGTTCTTCATTTTCAGTGAATTATACTGGTTTCCTATTTCTTGATCCATTCAAAGGAAGTCCCCGTGGACTTTTGCCACTTTTAATGACCCAGAAAAGACAGATAGGGATTAAAGGATAGCTCCGCAGTGCAAACCGTATTTTGGAGGGAAAAGCTCAAATATGAAATATCCCGTCGCAATACATAAAGATCAGGATTCTTGTTTTGGTGTATCGGTCCCTGATATTCCCGGATGCTTTTCAGCCGGGGAAACCATCGACGAGGCTCTGAATAATATCCAAGAGGCTATTTCTGATCATTTGCAGATTCTGGCTGAAGAGGGGAAGGGTGCTCCTGAACCGTCTGAGATGGAGAAGCATTACGATAATCCCGATTATGCACAAGCTTTATGGGCGCATGTAACCTTAAAATGTAACGGCTTGCACACCTGAATGGTCAGAGGCTCGCTTTGGGCTTCATCATGGCGAGGTGTCACGCGATCCTGTCCAATTGACCCGTGCAAGTGTTTCGATCAATGTGGTGCGCTTGACACCGAAGTTTCGGCATACCGCCGCCTTGGACATCCCACTATTAAGCGCGACAATAATCGCATCCAGTTTCTCGCCGACAATGGCGCGTGGCCGACCACCAATCCTGCCACGTTGCCGAGCGGCAGATAAACCAGCAACGACTCGTTCTTGGATTAAAGCGCGCTCATACTGCGCAAGCGCTCCAAAAACGTGAAAAAAAAGCTCTCCTGACGGCGTGCTGGTATCCATGTTCTCGGTGAGAGAACAAAAGGCGACCTGTTTTTCCCGCAATTCATTCACAATGGAAATCAAATGGGTCAGGGAGCGCCCAAGGCGGTCTAATTTCCAGACGACAAACACATCACCGGAATTGACATACTCCAGCGCCTTGCTCAACCCCGTTCGATCATCCTTGGCTACCGAGGCTCGATCCTCGAAAATGTTTCTGACATCAACCCCAGCTTTCAAGAGTGCATCCCGCTGCAGGTCTGTACTTTGCCGATCCGAATCCGACGAAACTCTCATATAGCCGATCAACATATACGGAAAACCTCCTGTTAAGATTTTCCGTACACTATAACTTTCCGACAGAGTTTTTCGTATAAAAAATTTGGATTAGATTTGCTCTTGTTGCTGCCGGTCAGCCTCCTGTCGGAAAACAGATGTTTTTCGGCAATCTGCGCTGAGTCTTAGCCGGTAAGCCCCTTTCTGGTTACCAGCGAAAACCTTGTTCGGGGGCTGCTCACGAAACGGGTAGAGTCGGGATGCGGCGCAGTGGCTTTGGGCCCCGTTTCCACATTCCGACTCTACAGTTTTCTAAAGCGATCCTACATGTCAAAACTCAACAAAAACTATCTCGCCAACAAGAGAGGTACAGTAGTAATGTATATCTATTCAATTTTTTGCGATTATTAAGATTATAAATGGTAAGATCAACGGCTTTATCACAATGCCCATGCAGAATCGATCCGGCTATCAATCTACCCCTCGACATCTCGAACGGCCCAGACATAAAAAATGCTCCCCGGCTTGTGACCGACCCCGCATGCCCCTTTTTCCAGATAGAGGACCCAGGCCCAGTCGGTTTCGAAATAACTGGTCGTAGCGGACCAATATCCTTCCTGTAAATCGATGAAGGGATGATTCGAGGGTAGAGCCGGGCATGCCGCAGAACAATCGACCAAAGATTCCAGTTCGTTAATATTCGGCAGTCGCCAGCGATGCATCCCGGCAAAGCAGTGTCGGTTTAACTCCCGGACCACGGAAAGTGCCTCGCTCCAATTGACAGGGCCTGATGCGAGATCCGCTTGCCGAGTCCAGCAAAGATTGGTCAGCCGGTCCTCCACAGTCGAGGCATTTGCCTCAAATCGGGGATCGGGCCACGGCCGCCCCAGCCCATATTCTCCGTCTTGGCCGCTTCCGGCACAGGGGACGACCTCTCCTTCTCCGTCGTAGCACAAAGTTTGTCCGGTGCACGGCAACAGGCCATTCAGCTCTCCCCGCACAGGCCAGAATAAATAATCTTGATCCTTGCGGCCGTAAAACATCCGCGCCCCCTCCAAATGGACATACCAGGCATAAGCCGGATCGATGGCAGCCGAGGTGGACGTCCAGTACCAACCAAGAAAGGGGTTGATGAACGGATGACCATCCGGCAGGGCTGGCTTTTTCGCTTGATAGCTCATCAGGCTGCGCATCTCAGATCGATTGGGCAGCCGCCAGTCGTCAAAACCAGCGTAGCGGTCGCGATTCAGCGCTGAAACTGCAGCAAAGGCCTCAGACCAGGTGACCGGGAACTCGTTGATGTTAGCGTCCCGGATCCAGACCAAACCGGTGAGCAGGTCAAGCACCGTCTTTTCCTGGAGGATAAAGCGAGGCTCCGGCCATGATGTCCCCATCCGGTACTCGCCGTCTTGACCGCTCTCGACGCAGGAAATCTCATTACCCCTTTCGTCGTAACATCGGTTTTGCCCGGTCGCCAACATCATGTCATTTCTCCTTTCCCCGGTGTGCGCTCTCTTTTAAGGTTCTTAAGAATTCAGCGTATTTTTACTGCAGGTGCTCTGTTTTTTGAGAACAATGATCCGTAATATCGAACTAAAACCCTGAACACATTTCCTCGCATTCATTAATGTTAATATTCCAATTTTTATAGGTGCTTGAATTTTAATCTTTCATGATTTCCTCCTTAAATATTAAACAGTTCCATATCAAGCAGTAAAGAAACATAACTCACTAGGATCAGGTTCGAGGTCAATCATCTCCATGGCTTTTTTCATGGCCTCCTCTTTCGTCTTCCCACCCAATGGCACACGTTTTAATTTTCCACATGGATCTGTAAGATCGAATGAATAATACTCACAGACAAACTCACATGTATGAACTCTGATGTTCCAGCCTTTATAGGTGCTCGAATTCTTGTCTTTCATAATTTTTCTCCTTACTTATCGATAGGATATTTATCCTGTAAAAAAAGATAAGCTCCCTGATAGTAGTTGTAAATAATAATTAAAATCGAATACTCTTGAGGAGTTTTGGATGGTTCGGTACAAATAATTGATATCAGGGGGGCGATAAGTAATCCTTACAGCTGACAGAAAGCACTGAGCTATAAAGACCCAAGGAGGAATGGATTTGTCATGTGGTCGAACCGCAGCTTGGCAGATTTTGGGATAAGCTGAACAGGAATTACATACCTGTCATCACGGAGTCTACCCCTTCAGAGATATGGGATTTTTCAAAGTCAGATTCTACAACCCACACAACTTCAGGTACGTGTTTGTCGGATGAACCATTTGAAATCGTGATTATTGTTAAATTATAGCCAGGAAACACCACGAATGCAGCCGTGGTATATTCCTGATTTTGACAGGCAGCTGCCAGATGGAGGCAGACAATGACTAATTTAAAAGGTGAAAGGGATAAAATTCACGTTGACGATAAAGGGTATCTCGCCGATTTCGAAACCTGGAATGAGGATGTGGCTTTGGCACTGGCCCGCGAAGAAGGCATTGCATCGCTTTCAAGGGATCAGTTGGAGATTATCCGGGAACTTCGGACATATTATCTGAAATATAAGGTGTTTCCAATTCTAGATAATATTTGCCGGATAGCTCATCAACGTAAGGAATGTGTGGAGGATCTGTTTGTTAATCCTGAAATAGCCTGGAAGGTAGCAGGACTCCCAAAACAGGACGGGGTCCACTTCGTCACTATGGATGGATCACATTTCTTTATGGAATCTTATTGTTAAACCGGTTGGTTAACGGTGAACATGTACCCAAAGGAGGCTCATTATGTCGAACTACAGCGAACAAGAGCTCTGTCGGAGGATAACGGCACTGTATCCCGATATTGGTGAATGCGGAAAAAACATCAACGTCTCGTACAATGAAACTGAAAAAGCATGGTTGGTCCATCTGGAAAAGGACACCCATTCTCTGGATCATTTCTTGGAGAGCCTTGATGCCGACCCCTGCATGGATGGTAAGCAATGTATTGCTTTGGGGCTCGAAATTGCCCAGCTGAAAAATAACCTTGAAGGAAAGCAGTTCTAAAGGATTGATCTCTCTGTAGAAGCAAACCGCCTCCCTGTATAAATTTCAGGAGGCGGTTTCATTTCGCCCAGTGTCCCTATAATTTCCGATGGTTGATTTATATCAGAAGAGTGTTATGATTATTTACAGGAACGGCAATTAACCAGCTGAATAAACGTTTTTTTAAGGAGGAGCCCATGACTACACAAGAATCCGGAAAAACAGTTTGTCCGACCTGTATGGGAAAAAAAGTGATCAGTGGCGTCTGCGAAACGAGTTCAGAATGGGAGGGTATCAAAACACCGGATCAGCAGGAATGTGGCCCTGATACGAATTGCTCCGGTCAAGTCTGTACTCCTGATACCCCTTGCCCCACCTGTGGAGGTAAGGGCTACGTATAAATACTGCTCAACAGTTTCCCAAGTGGAATAAACCATAATCTGCGGTAGTACATTTTCGAGCCGAGCACAGAGAGGTGACTGATGTTCGGCTCAATCTTTTGCAGACTAGATTTAGGCTAAGGCATTATATTTGCGTCGTCTAGGCATGTTACCCTTCCAATGAATGATTAATTGATATAACCACTATATATTTGACCCAAATAGCCAGATTCAGCACTTTGCCAAGTAATCGCGCAAAAAGTCTATGTATTCCTTGGTCCTCCACGGGAGATGAACGTCAACAAAGCATACCTTCACCAGGTCCCTTTCCCGGCAACTCATCGACATTCTAAGAGGAACTTTTATGCCTATCCCATCACCCGATTCTTTGAGCCTGATGTTCGGAGGAGAAGCTGGTCACGGGTTGCAAACCCTTGGCCTGGTACTTTGCCGGGCCTTACGCAACGGTGGATTGCATGTATTTGCCGTCAATGAATTTATGTCGCGTATTCGCGGCGGAAGCAACTCGCTGAATCTTCGAATTTCCAATGCACCAGTACAGGCTTCATCCGACCAGATAGATTGCTGTATTCTTCTTGACCGTGACGCTCTTCCTCGACTCCGGGGGCGTCTTGCCAAGCATACCTTACTTGTCGGTGATCCCGTCAACTTCGCTGATCAGGAGGGAATTTCATCGCTGCCGCTTAAAGAACTCTCGAAGCAGGCAGGTGGGACAATCTATGGAAATAGCATTGTATGCGGTTATATAATGCGGTTACTTGGGTGGGATCTTGTTCCACTGGATGCGGCTATACGACGCACTTTCACCGATGGTGAGCAACAGGAAAAGAACCTTGGGGCGGCCCAGATTGGATGGGATTTTGCCGTTGAATCGGAAGGCCACTTTCCCCTTCAACAAGGGAAGGAATTGCAGGATCGGCTGCTCCTTGACGGTTCCCAATCCGTGGCTCTGGGGGCCATTGCCGGTGGTTGCAACTTTATATCCTCTTATCCGATGTCACCGGCCACGGGAGTGCTTGTCCATTTAGCTGGGATGGCTGCCGAACATGGCATAGTGGTGGAACAGGCCGAGGATGAGATCAGTGCCATCAATATGGGACTTGGAGCATGGTATGCCGGGGCACGTGCTTTGGTCAGCACCTCAGGCGGTGGTTTCGATCTTATGGCCGAGGGACTGAGTTTGTGTGGGATAATTGAATCCCCTCTGGTTATTCATATTGCTCAACGGCCTGGCCCCGGAACCGGCCTGCCAACCCGAACCGAACAGGGAGACCTTGAAATTGCCCGTTATTCCGGCCACGGGGAGTTTCCACGGGCCATTCTTGCGCCAGGATCACCTGAAGAAGCCTTCGAATGCACTCGCCATGCCTTTACCATGGCCGATGAGAGCCAGTCCCCGATCATCCTGCTCACTGACCAATATTTGCTCGACTCTCTTTACGACCTCGCCCCATTCCCACTGCCCCA
>JAQUEZ010000072.1 GCA_028684915.1 Desulfobulbus sp. | reverse complement strand
ATAATAATCAATATGTTACATCAATACTCCGCTATCCTTATTGCCTGCGATCAAATTTTCTTCACCTACGGCCGTTATAATAACACTCTGATTTATCGATATTTTTTAATTCTCGTTCAGGCACTAAATAAAATCATGTAGTACAAAAAAGGGTTGAGCACTCCCAGCAATAGGCACCGCCGCAGACTTTTGGCGGGCATCTGTCGGATCTTTCCCAGTTTTCCTTGGATGGCGAGGATACAGGATAATACCAATACCGAGAGAGCCGTGGCATAGAGCAGTAAGTTTTGCGGTGAGACGGTTTGCAGCGCAAATTTAAAGGCCGAAGCCGCAGTGCTCCAAAAAAGGACCGCAAGGAGGGTGTACAGGTAGGCTTTGGTTTGGCGAGGCATGCGCCGGTCCATCGTTTCAAAATATTGATCAGAGAGCGTCTAATGTCCGTTTGCCTAGATTGCCGTATCGGTGGAAATTGTGGCACACGGTCTGTTGTCGGAGGTAGTGCAGCAGTTCAAGACGGCCTTCCATATACACCGGATTTTGCAGAATGGTGACTCCTTTGGTTGCCGTTTTCTGTAAAAACGTCTCTTGAGCACGTCCAGGTCCTCCATAACGGATTCGATCGGATGGCTGGATACGAGTTGCAAGCGTCTCATCATCCTCGATCACCACAAGGGCGTCGCCCAGAAATTGCTTCCCTCTATGGCCTGCCAGAAATTGCCTTGTGCTGGTCTGCAACGCTGGTGGGATAGACACCAGCGGAGTGCATCCGGCGAGTGTTGCCCCTATGAAACGAGCCAGGGTCTCAAAAAAATTGTCGGTTTCATGGAGACGAATGATGAGATTGTTCACCGGAAGAAATCGGATCAGATTATCCTGGCCGCGTAAATGAAAATAATCGTGAGCCACAGCAAAATAGTTCTCCATCTGATGGAGATAACTATTGGTGGCGGAAATAAGCTTTCTAATTTCTGGCTTACATGCCAGCCCAAGCTCCCCTTGTGGAAGCAGACGCCACTCGTCAAGCAGGGCAAGAAACCGATGTTGGCCATGCAGCGGATGGTGCGCCGGAGGGCGTAGTTCTTCAAAATGCATGAATTGGGAGACATATTCCGGGCTTCCGGCTTTAATGCCCACCCCAAGAGATGACTTGCCAAATCCACCGAATGGTTGACGCAGGACTATCGCGCCGGTTGTGCCGCGATTAATATAGAGATTCCCAGCGAAAATTCCCTCCTTCCAAACAGCCTGCTCCCGACTATCCAGGCTTTCCAAACCGCTGGTCAGACCGTATCCGCTCTGGTTGGCCAACTCGATGGCCTGTGACAGGTTGCTTGCGGACATCACGCCAAGCAGGGGGCCAAAAAACTCAGTTATGTGGGTAAAGGAACCCGGTCGAACCCCGTATTTGATCCCCGGTGTCCAGCAGTGTGGATTGTCCGGTAGAGTTCGTGGTTGGAGTGCCCAATCTTCGCCCTGTTCAAGGGTAGTCAGTGCTCGGAGTAGATCACCGGTCGGCGGGTGAATAAGGGGGCCTATTTTGCTCGAAAAATTCCAGGCCGTGCCCACCGGAAGACTTGCGGCTGCATCGACGAGTTGCCGCCTGAACTGCAGATCCCGATACACCGATTCTTCCAGGATTAAAAGGGAGGTGGCGCTGCATTTTTGCCCGCAGTTACTGAAGGCGGAATGCACAACATTTTTTATGGCCTGGTCGCGGTCCGCCATTTCAGTCACTATGGTCGCATTTTTCCCTCCTGTTTCCGCGGCAAGAAAAATTCCAGGGGATTGTTGGAGAATGCGGAGCCCGGTCTCTGTTCCCCCGGTGAGGATAACGCTTTGCACTAGAGGGCTGGCTGTCAGCAGAGGGCCCACCTCGCTGCCGGAGCAGGGAATGAATTGAAGTGTTTTTTGCGAAATACCTGCCCTCCAGAAACATTGGCAGAGTATCCAGGCGGTTAAAACCGCATCCGAAGATGGTTTGAAAATAACCGTATTACCGGCGGCCAAGGCAGCGGTAATGCCCCCACAGGGGATAGCGATGGGGAAATTCCAGGGAGCTATCACCAGGACCACGCCTTTAGCGGAACATTGTATATTGGGCATCTGCGCGAATTTGCTTGCCGCATGGGGGTAGAATTCGGCAAAATCGATGGCTTCGGAAACTTCACCATCGGCCTCGGTGAATATCTTGCCGGTATCGGCGGCAGCGGCACCAATGAGATCACCCCTGCTTTGGCGGAGTTCCATCGCAACCTTTGCAAGAACTCCATGGCGTTCATGGGCAGACAGCACACGCCAACCATCCGCATCCTGAGTCGCTGTATCAAGTGCCTGCCGAGCATCTTCAATGCTCGCCATCGCATATCGGGCGACAATTATCCCCTCTTGATTCGGGTCCTCACACTGGCCAGTTTTTCGCCCATGGAAAATGGACTTGCCGCCGAGCACCAGCGGAATGTCAAATGGTTGTTCGTTCGGTGTTTTCATCCACCGGTGACGGATCTGTTCCGCCCATTGTCTGTTTGCCGCCAGGGACCAGTCCGTATCCGGCTCGTTGGTGAAATAATTGGTGATAGAGGGCGAAATGTTGGGGGAAAAGGATTCATTGGCTCGATCCTGGCGTCGATGCGGCTGAGCATTCAGCTTATGTTGCAGTTCGCAAGAACGAAGAAAACCGTCTTTCAGCATTTGCCACTCAGCAGAACCAACCGATAACTCCGGAGCGTGGCGTAGAAAATTTTCCGGCGCGGTATTTTCATCAAGTCGGCGGATTAGGTAGGCAATAGCATTGATAAATTGGTTTTTACCAGCAACCGGCGCATAGAGCAGCACGTCGCTGCCTTCTTCCTGGAGTGCCCGTCGAATATGATCAGCCATGCCCTCCAGCATCTCAAAACAGAAAAAATCCGTTACCTCACGCGCCTTCGCTAGTGTGGCGGCGTAGGCGAGCTCAAACAGATTGTGGGAGGCTATGCCAAGATGCATGGCGCGCACATTTTCCGGCCGCATGCCGTATTCCACCATTCGTTTGTAGTTGGTATCTACGGCCACCTTGTTGTCAAAGGGTGCCAGGGGCCAATTGTTCAAAGCGGATTCCAGTTTTTCCATCTCCATGTTTGCCCCTTTGACGATACGCAATTTAATCGGCGCACCGCCGCGCGCTACTCTGTCCCTGGCCAACTGGCTGAGCTGCTGCTGAATGAGGTAACTTTCGGGTAAGTACGCCTGGAGGACAATCCCAGCAGAACAGTGGAAAAATTCCTCCTGGCTCAGCGTTTCGACAAAGGTCTGATAGGTGATGGCAAGATCTCGATATTCCTCCATGTCCAGGTTGATGAATTTAGGGACTCGTTCTCCTGCTGGCCTGATGAAGAAGTGCTGTTGCGCTACCCGGTAGAGGGTGGAGAGCCGCTCTTTGAGCACTGCGATAGTGGATTCAAAGGCGAGGGTGTTGATTTGCGAGGCGAGGGTCGAAATTTTGATCGAAATAAATTCTATATCCGGATCTTTGAGATCCTCAATATAGGTGGCTAACCGATGGGCAGCCTCCTCTTCGCCAAGCACTGCTTCTCCCAGGTGGTTAATATTGACGCGTACGCCCTGTGAACGGCGCTGGTGGAGGTGGCGATGGAGAGGTTCTGTTTCTCCCGGAATGATGAGCCGCCTGCTCAAACGGCGCATCTGCTCAACCAAAAGAGGCATTAGGGGGGCTGCCAACCGGCTGTCTATGGTACCTAAGAGAGAGAGGAATCCCCGCTCGAGTCGATTGAGGAATTCTGGCGCACCGTATTCGTGGAGCAAGGCCTGCAGTTGATCGGCTGCCCGTCGGCTGTTCTGGGAGCGAAAACTCTGGTCAATCAGTTGGCTGAGCAGCACCTTGTCCAGCGGATGGATCAGCAATTTGCGCAGCTGTTTTTGTAGATTTCGTTCCTCACGGGTGAGTAACGCATTAGCCCGATTTTGCCACTTTTCTGCCAAGGCAATGGCGTGTTCGATCAGTTCCTGCGGCTCGTGTTCCATAGCAATCTTCTCCTCAGGACAGGGGTGTCGACACCGATGGTCTGAATACTGCTTTTATTGGATCTTTGACCTGGGTGTTGAGTCCAACAATCGGAAGAGCATGAGGGATCCTTCCGAACTTCATTCCAGTGTGGCCAAAGCTGTTTTGTTTCTGGTCAATAATGCCTGCTCCAGGCGTAGACGGCGATTTGCATGGCGCAGCCTGAACAGTTCCTCCTCTTCCGCACTGCGATGTGCGTGTTGGTTGAGCGACCATTCCACTGCCGGGGTTGGCTGATCGTTGTGCCGGCTTCTGATTATTGCCAGTGGGCTACGATTTCCGAGCTGTTTCAGGGGAAGCTCTGCGTTAAAAAATGAACAGAAATCGGTCAACATTTCCCGGGCATCACTCAATGACCAACGATACTTTGTTGGGAATGGGCCGCCGATAAGGGGCTCGATATTTTCATGGGCTGAATTAGTTGGCTCAGCACCATAGAGGTGATGGATCAGGGAATGCTGACGGCACAAGAGGGCAAAGGGATGCGAATCGTCTCCGGTATTTGCCTGCATGGGAGCGGGGATATTGGCGGTAAATTCCAAGTTTGTAATGGTATGCACGGCAGCCACTGGGAAGGGTGCTTGACCGAGCAGATTTTGCAAAAAGGTGGTGGCGGTATGGGCAGGTCGTAATTCCGCATAGATCCACCGTGAAGCCAGATCAATCGCAAGGTAGAGAACACGCTGTTGCGAGGCTTTGAGGAGGGGAGAGAGATCGATGGAGGTAATACTCAACACACCGGGATTGGTTGTTTTCCTTTGGTGGGGTTCGTCTTGATGCCGCAACAGGCTCAGCTTGGAGAGGGCATGGCGGCGCAGGCAACGGTCGAGTGCGGACCGGGACACTGGTGATTGAAGAAATACCCGAATGACTAAGAGGAGATCATCCAGCGGGAGGAGAAGAAATTGTCGAAGGCCGACCACGACCAATTCCTCGATCGGGGTTAGGGCCGTATGGATGGTGTGGGGGCGGTTGGAGTTATCCTCCTCGGATAGGCGTTGTTTCCACTTCCGTACCGTGGAGCGGCTGATACTGTACTTTTCCGCCAGAGCCCGCTCGGATAAATTCGATTCCCGGATTTCCCGGCGAATCGCAGGGGTGGTCCGGGCCTGTTTATGTAGTCGGATCTTCATGAACAATGCGCCTCCGAAAGCGATGGGTCATGCGCCCACTTTAAAGCAAACAGAGACGCTGGTCCATATTCTTTATCTATCCTACGCCTTGATTGTCCGGTCCTGCAATAAAAAGGCCGTGGCAGGTCATCCCGCCACGGCAATAGGTTGTGCTTCTTAGGTGAGAAAATCAGTGATCGAGGCGGATGCCGATTCCCTCAAAGAGGAAGAGAACGCCAAAACCGTACCAGACGGTATAAAGTACATAGAAGGTCAGGGCAAAGGCCAGGAGCAGTATCTCATCTTTGACCGGTTTGGCCTGGACACCGTAGAAATTGTAGGCGGGTTCAATGGCCTTGGTCATGGCATTTTTAACCACCTTGGCCTGTTCAAACGCCTTGGCCTTGTTCAGGTCTTTTTCCATGGCACCCAGGGATTTATACCAACTGTTCATCGCTTTGCGTTCGTTAATTCCATACTTTTGGGAAATAGCCGCGCCGTCGTTTTTGTACATCAGGTCGGCATCATTGAGCATAACGGTGAGCATGGAACCAAAATCGCCACTGACGGAAACCTTGGTGTCCTCAACCGTGGCCGGGATGTTGTTGGTGTTAAACAGCTTGGCTGTAGTGGTCGCCTCATCAACCGACTTCATACTCATGGTGGTGGCGAAATTTTGACCGTTGTATTTGGCCACCTTCTCTTTTTGCCGGTCAACATAGTAGGCCGAACCTTTAGATAGTTCGTTGAAAAAGTTGTCCAGATAATCCAAACCGTTCACTTTGCCGCCGTTGGCTCCCGGATACCAGGGCATAAAAATTGCGGTAAAGACCAGGAAAAAGGGGATGAGCAAAATATATGCACGGGTTCGGTATTGTGCTGAAGTAGTAGCCATATCAGTGAACCTCCTCTGTACGCAGGACGTTAAGGTTGGAGAAGAAGCTGTAGAAGACCCAGACGGCGAAGATGACGATGATCACGAAAAAGCCGATGGTGCCGATGGTATCGAGAATTTTGAGCGTATCCGGACCCATCTTCATGTATCCCATTTTGGTCAGCTTGGCTGGCAGGGCGCAGGCCCGGTTGAAGAAACCTGCACTAACGGTGACCGCATAAAAGGCGCGGATGGTGGTTCCATGAACAACCTTGGTGACGATGGAACCGATCTGGATCCCGATCAGGGAGCCGAGCAGCATGCCCATGGCCAGGGTGTAGAAGATAAAACCATAGACTGCATACTGACTAATGGACGCATAACCAGCGGTGAACACGATCTGGAAGATATCGGTACCAACGGTGGTCATGGAGGATACGCCCAACCCATAGACGAACATGGGGAAGGTGAGGAAGCCGCCGCCCACACCCATGATGGCAGCCGTCAGGCCAACGATGAATCCACAGAGGACGAGGAAGATTCCGGAAATACGCCGACCACCGGGGGTGACGCCTTCGTCAAAGGTGATCATCGGCGGGATGTTTAGTTTTTGCAGAGCTTTGCCGCAGGGAGGCACTTCTTCAGCTAACTTCTTGGCACCGGCTTCCTTGGTGGGTACGGTATTCTTGCGTGCGGTCTTGGCCCAATCGGCCAGGGCATAGAAGGCGAGGAAACCAAGCATGAGGACGTAGATGGTGGTGATGAAGGCATCGCTCAGCACAGGGTTCTTGTCATACAGGGCGCGGTTGATATAGCCGCCCACGGTGGAGCCTGAAATGGCACCGACAAGGAAGGTCACTGCCAGGCCAACGGAGATGTTGCCCATCTTACGATGGAGCACCGAGCCCATAATTGCCTTGGCAAAGATGTGAAACAGGTCGGTACCAACGGCGAGGATACCTTTGACGCCAACGCTCATCAGCGCCGGAGCAATGATAAAACCGCCACCAGCACCGATACAGCCGGTGATCAGACCGGCGCAGAGGCCGACGAGAATAGAGGCTCCAAAGACCAGATTGGAGTAATGGGAAGGCCCATAGGCCGATTTACCACCGAGAAAGTTTGGGACCGCATTGCCGATGTCATCGGCAAAACAAA
Source organism: Desulfobulbus sp. (assembly GCA_028684915.1). The sequence goes on along the minus strand of JAQUEZ010000072.1, from coordinate 21,132 downwards.
TCCCGCCGATGATGGCTGGCAGAAGGAGCAAGCCGAGCACGAGCAGCCGTTTTCGACTCTTGAGAATGTTGGTAGACATCTCCAATTCCCACTGTGCCTGGGCTTTGGCCCCGGCGACCATGAATTGGTTGAGTTGACGGAAAAAATTCATTGTGATCTCCTTTTTTTAAATAACTCGTAGTCCTGTCGACTTGTAATAAGACGCCACCCCCTCAACTCGGCCGCGCCATATCCCTCTTGATTTGTGCTGTCTCAATTTTATCCTGCTGAATTCGCTTGCGTTCGTAGGCGGCATCGAGCTTTTCCATCAGCGGATCCATATCAATGGGTTTCATCAGGTAATCGAATGCGCCGTATTTAATGCCGTTGATCCCCGATTCGACCGAGGCATGGCCAGTGAGCATCACCACCTCGGTGAGCGGTGCGAGTTTTTTGATTTCGCGTAAGGCTTCGATGCCGTCCATACCCGGCATCTTCACATCTAAAAGGACCACGTCGTAGCTCTTCGCCTTGATCAGGTCCAAGGCGGTGGCTCCGTCCGGGGCACTATCGCATTGCAGATCCCGCTTGGCGAGCTTCTTGGTCATGATCTCTCGAAAATCCTGTTCGTCATCCACGAGCAAAATGTCATAACGGGCCATAATGTATCTCCTTATCCTTCCTGATTGACTGAATGAATGGGCAGGGTGACGGTGAAAATGGTGCCCCCCTCCTTACGATTCTGTGCTTCAATAGTCCCTCCCAACGTGCGGATTATGTTTTGGCTGATGGACAGGCCTAGGCCGGTCCCCTTGCCTTGTTCCTTGGTGGTGAAAAAGGGATCCCAGATTTTTTGCATCACCTCCGGGGGGATCCCTGGCCCGTTATCCGCGACTTGAACGGAGATCTGCTGAGGGGTGCAGGAGGTGATAATCTCCACCTTGCCATCGTGGCCGACGGCATCGAGGGCATTGTCGATTAAATTGAGCAGGATTTGTTGCAGCCGATGCGCCTCGGTCATGGTGGCGGGCAACTGCGGGTCAAGCTTGAGGTCAACCTCGATGTTGTTGTGCTTGGCCTCTTTTTCGAGGAAAGAGAGGGTCTCATGGATGATGTCGTTGATCTGCACCTGTTCCTGTTCGGCGCTGATCTTGCGGGCAAATCCAAGCAAGCGATGGGTGATGGTGGCGGCTCGCTCGACATGGTGTTTGATCTTCTTGATCGTCTGCTGATACTCATCAAGGTTCTTGAGCGTGGTCGGATCTTCCTCGGGCAGCAGCTCCTCGATCCAGCCAGCCTGGGCCAGAATCATCTGCAGCGGGTTGTTGATCTCATGGGCCACACCGGCGGCCAAGCGGCCGATGTTGGCCATCTTCTCGATATGGGCCATCTGCTGGTCCATGGCCGTGGCCTCGCGGTCGGCCTTGGCCACATGGGCGACGATGAAGCGGCTGAGGAAGAGGGCGATGATGAAAAACAGGGTGGCGGTGACCACGATGATCACCAGGGTGCGGTTGAGATGTTGGTAATAGGGGCCAAGCATGTCGGGAATCCGCACCTTGAGCAGTAACATCCAGGTGCCGTTGTTGAGCCAGGTGGTGGCATAGAGCTGCTCACCGTCTTGGATTAGTTCCGCACTGTTGTGGTACCTGACCAACCGCATCTCCTGGTCGTCCAGGGTGTTCACGTTGCCCTGCAGGCGGGGGGTTTGCAGTCCTCCGTTTTTGTTGACGATGAACACATCGCCGTGGGGCCCGATCTGAGCACTGTGCAACAGCGAGTTGAACACGCTTGAATTAATGGTGGTGCGTAGCACATATCGTTTGAGCGGGTCAGTCAGAGCCACCACGAAGTGGGGGAGCTTGCGGTAACCGCTGAAGACATCGCTGACGTGTGCGCCACGCACCAACACTTCCGAAAACCAGGGTTGATCTTTGTAGTTCTTGCCCGTGACCTGATCCCGATAAGGGCCGACATAGGCCAACTGCTCACCGTTGGTGTCGATCAGCTGTAGGTCGACCATTCCGCCGGAGGCACTGATGGCAAGAAACAATTGATCCAGGTGTTTTTGATCCTGGAGATATTCGCGCGGATAAAGACTGATCAACGTAGTGAGGAGATCAATCTGATGATCGAGGAAGTTGTTGATCACATCCTGGCGGTGCTGGACGACCTGGCCGGTGGTCAGCTCCAGATCCTTGATCGCCACCTGTTTGGAGTTGTAGATGGAAGTGGTGGCAATGATGAGGATGGGGATGATGCCGCAGATGAAGAATCCGGCCGCAAGCAGCTTGGTGAGATTCTGATAATGTTTCTGTTTATCGGCCATGGTTTGTCCTCAGTCGTTGAGCAGGGTGTCGATATCGATGGTTTGATCCACGGAAAAATGGTGGATCGGGATTTCCCTGCCCAGCATGGTGCTGATGTTGAGTGTGGTCTGGCCTGCCTGGGTATCACCACTTTTAAGAAGAAAGATCGCATCCGGGGCAAAGGTGATGATTTTCAATTCGGTGTTCTCGTCGTGTTGAATGAAGTCGAAGATATAGGCCGAATGTTCCCGCTGACGATAAAGGGCCCAAATGATATCCCGGGTCATGGCTGCGGATATCTCTGCCTGCATGAGAATGAACAGGATCTTTTTGGTGGAGCCCTGGAGGAGCCGATCGGGGATGCGGATGTTATGGCGAATGAGATGCTGAATCAGATCCTGGGACCGGATCAACGATTTGTCGTTGATCGTGATCACCGGGAGCATGCCCTTCTCAATCCAGCGCGCAAGTCGCTCTTCCGAGATGGAACAGATCGCTGCCGCCTGTTCAAAACTCAGATATTCTAGGTCTTCGGGATGGAGATTGGTTTTCAGCTCGTTTGCCATTGTCCTGTCCATTGAAACGGAAAGATCGTGCAGTCTTTGCTCTTACCAACGCAAAAACGAGCCCTCTTTGAGATTACTTTGGGGGTTATTTTGTTTTATTGTTTAATTTCTATATGTTAGTTGCCCTCTTTGGGGGAGATGGCTGTTTGTCCCGGCGGAGTGATTTTCGTGCTCTGTATACTCCAGGTAACAATTGAGATCGATTTTCACAACTAAGGTATTGAAATTACGTGTTTACATAAGTTGTTACAGAGGGCGTTTATGTGCCACAAATTTTAGTCTCATGTGATTATGTACCAATAATTTGTGGTAGCCCTCTGTTGAGAAAATTGGCGTGGCCACAGCGATTAAGTTGGCAATCCTGTTCAAGATTTTTTGCACGCCCACGCGGATAACCGCGGGCCGAAAAGTTGAGCATTGAAAGTGAATCCGTTTGTATATCCCGGTTATTACAGCTTGTTGGCCCTTTGGGTGAAGAAACGAAATGGAAGCGGATCGAGGGCAAATTTTGGTTCGTAGGTCTTGCGGTGTGAGCTTAAGCAGATGAACAGTCAAGTTGTCTGGAACAGTCTGCATGGAGCTATGGAAGGCTCAGAAATTTTGGTGTATGATCATGTGGGATTATTGTGAGATCGAAACAGGCCTTGTTAAGGAGGGGTGACACTGCCTATGGTGCTGTGTGGGATGAGGAACACTATAGGAAGACTTGAGGAGGAGAAAAACAGGTGGGCAGGTAGGGCAACAACAGCAAACAACCGGGAACAGGGGCTGTTCCCGGTTGTTTGCCGGTGGATTAGAGTTGCCGATCTTCGGGGAAGTTGGAGTTGAAGGTATAGGAGGCGACCGTATTGTTAACATCGAAACGAATCACCAGATCACGGCTCAAGGTGTCGCCAATGCCGGTTTTATAGGTGCCGTAGCTCCAGGTGGGGCGACCATCCTCGACCCCGGTCCGCCAGGGTGGGCCGAACATCTGCTCGATCTGCTCACGGGTGGTCTGGTGCAGTTCAATCTGCGGCACCATGTGGACATTGAAATCTTTACCAGCCGAGAGGCAGCCGACGAGCAGCAGGCCACAGAGGCAGGGCGCTAACGATTTCAGCAAGGAAAGAGGGTCTTGCATGGGAGAATTCTCTGCGGAAAAGTTGATCTATCTGTTCAGGGACGTACGCTTTCTTTGTTGATCAGGGCCTTTTGTGCCGCCAGTTCGACCTTCTCCAGCAACTCCAGGACATCGATCGGTTTGAGGCAGTAGTCAAAGGCGCCACTCTGCATACCTTCAATACCGGATTTCACCGAGGCATGGCCGGTGAGGATGATCACCTCCACCAGCGGCCAGCGTTCCTTGACCTTTTTCAGGCACTGGATACCGTCCAAGCCCGGCATGCTCACATCCATGATGATCACATCGATGGGTTGTGATTCCAAGGTTTCCAGGGCAGAACCACAGCAGTCGGCCAAACTGAGCTGGACCCCCATGCGGGTCAACCGTTTGAGGATAATTTCTTTGAAATCCGGTTCATCGTCGACCAGCATAAGGTGGATCTTCAAGGCTGCATCGAGTTTAAAGGCTCGCTCATTTGTCATGGCTTAACATTTCCTCAATTTCTTGGATAAATTTCTGCCGGTATCGCTGGCATTGCTGGGGGTCGGCCATCACCATGTCAATTTGGCGGGTATGGATAATCAGGTAGCCGAGCACCTTCAAGCGGCTGAAAAGAAATTTTTGCGTCCGTTTTTCCACCCGGGCCGCCAGGGCATCACCAGTTAAATCCACCCGAAAATCAAACCTGCCCAGGATCTCCGCCAGCAGTTCGATCCGGCCAACGCGGCGGGACTCGTCCGCAGCTCCACCCTTGAAACGGAAGGTGACATACCGCTCGGTTCGCAGGCTGCTGATAAACGCCTCAATCATAGCATAGTGGTAACCGAGCCGCACACTGAGATTGCAATAATTACGGGAAACCAGGAAATAATTTTTTTGGTTCATTTTCGAGGCCACCGCCGGATCCAGGGCCGGATTCATGGCTGACTGAAAGACAATGGACCCCATGCCGCGCATGCTCACCGAGGGCGGGCCATCCCAGGGAAAGGTATGCATACCCTGCCAGATAGCCAGCATCGGTGTTGAGACCACCTCGTTGATGTTGATGAATTTGTTGGCCGGGTCAAACTCGGCGGAAAATCCATCCGAGAGATTGATCATCCACCATTCAAGCGGCATGTTGTCCACCAGCCGTTTGGCCGCGCCCTCATCGAAATGGTAGCGCTTACCGAAGTCGAACATCTCGACTACCGACTTCTCGTGGCAGAAACGGGTGATGTCATGCATGGTCGTACAGAGACTGGCCCGGAAGTAGGGTGAGGCCGGATCGGTGAGCGTCAGGGGAGCAATCAGTTGCAGGGCATCGGTCAGGGTCTGCTGCACCGGACTGCCGTCCATGGGGTTGGGCCGCTTTTTGGCCTGCTGGGCGAGCAGCTCTTCAATCCGTCCTCGATAGATGGCCCGGTTGGTCGCATCCACAGTGACGATTTCCCCGTTATTCAGGGTGTGCACCGCATGGTCGAGTGAGAGCAGCGAGGGCAGACTGAATTCCCGGGAAATGGTGGCCAGATGTCCGGCTTCGCTCCCGGTTTCCGCTACCATGGCCGCAGCCCCTTTTAACAGCGGCGCCCATTCGGGCAGTGGATGCTCCACCACCAGCACAGATTTTTTGGGAAAATGCACCATGTCATCAAAGGTGCGGACGATAAATACCGGGCCGCATCCTACCCCGGCGCAACCGGTCACGCCTCCTTGGAGCAGCAAACGTTCGTCTTCAAAGACATTTGCCTCCCCGTTTTCGCCAGCAAAGAGATGGATCGAGATCGGCCTGCTCTGCAGCACATAGATTGTACCTGCCGGATCAATCGACCACTCGATATCCTGGGGCGAGCCGAAATGGTGTTCCAATTTCATGCTGATCGCAGCCAGTTCCCGGGCCTGTTCTTCGGTCAGCTCTTCCCCATTCTGGCCAGGGGCAAAATTCTGTTCGACGATGCAATGGGGCGGTTGGCGCTCCAGGGTGTAATGGTTGGTTTTCTTGGTGCCGTCGACAATGCCTTTGGCGGTTCCGGAGGAGAAAAAAATATCAAGGGTGCCGATGCGGCCACTGATGGAGTGGGAGTAACAGATCCCACTCACTTTGGCATCGATCATGGCCAGGCAACCCACGCACATGACGATATCTTCGTGGCGATACCCCTTGGCGAGGCGGTAGGTCATTGCCTGATGGGAATATTTGGACGCCAATACCGACTTATAGGCCTGGATCAGATGTTCCCGGTCAACGAAGAGTTCGGTGTGGTACAAGCCGGCAAAGGAGGCCCGCCCCAAATCTTCCCCCAGGGCGCTGGAACGGACCGCCATCTTGACATCGCGGCCGGTGATTTCGATCAACTGGTCGAATTGGTTGTATAATTGGCGCTCCAGATCACGGGGGAGGGTGCTGTTGATGATCAGTTGTTGCACCTCTTCGCTTTTTTTGAGCATATCTTCCATGTCGTGGGCATCGGTCTGCTGGAAGAGGCGGTTGATTTCGGGATAGATGTTGTTTTCCAGATAAAACTGGCGGCTGGCGGAAGAGGTGATGGCAAATCCGGGCGGAATGCAGATTCCGGGAAGGGTCCCTGCCTCACCAAGGTTGGCCATCTTTTCGCCGGTCAGTTCGACCAGGCTGCGGTTGACCCGAACCATGGGGATGAACCAGTCACCCTCGGGAAGGATAATCTCCTTGTCGATGATGGCGTCGATCTGCTCCTGGATACGGTTAAAGGAATTTTCCAGATTGATATAGCCGCCGTCGGCCATCTTGCGCAGATTCTGCACCATCTTGTAGATGTTGACCGTGACTACGGTCGACTTGGAGCGGATAAAGGTCATGGAAAAAGTGCGGCCGTCACGTAGGGCCGTTTCCAGTTCGGCCATGGCCTCCAGGGCATTGTTGTTGGCAGTGAGCAGTTCGCGAAAAGAACGATATTTTGTTCTAAAGAGGTTTTGCAGTTCCTCAGTGCTCAGGGTGGGGACGGTGGAAATGCCGAGGAGATCTTTGATACTGGTCAACAGATTTTTGATCATGGCAGTACCCAATAGAAATGCTGCAGCGGAGTTACCCCCACTGCAGCATGATGAGAAAGAACGGCGAGGCGATCAGTGGTCGAGTTTGATGCCGATACCTTCAAAGAGGTAGAGCAGGCCGAAACCGTACCACATAGTGTAGATGACATAAAAAGCCAGGGCCGCGATCAGCAGAGCCATCTCCGCTTTGACCGATTTTGCCTCAACCTTGTAGTAATTGTAGGCCGGTTCAACCGCTTTGGTCATGGCATTCTTGACCACCAGGGCCTGTTCGAATTTTTCGGCTTTGGTCAGGTCTTTTTCCATGGCCGAGAGGGCATTGTACCAACTGATAAGGGCCTTGCGTTCGTTGATACCGTACTTGGCCGAGATGATTTCGCCCTCGTTTTTGTACATCAGGTCGGCATCGTTGAGCATAATGGTCAGCATGGCACCGAAGTCGCCTTTAACCTTGACCTTGACGTCATCAACCTCGGCCGGGATATTGTTGATGGTAAAGAGTTTGGCCGTGGTTGCGGCTTCATCTGCCGATTTCATCTTCATGCTGGTGGAAAATTCCTGACCAGCGTACTTTTCAACCTTTTTCAATTGTTTGTCAATGTAATAGGCCGAGCCTTTCGATAACTGGTTGAAGAAGTTATCCAGGTAATCGAGCCCATTTATCTTGCCACCATGCACACCGGGGAAGAGCGGCATGAAGATGGCGACGAGAACGGCGAAGAATGATGCAAGCAGAAGAATTCCGCGTGCTTTGAGTTGTTTTGAGCTTGCCATGATTAATGTGCCTCCTCTGTTTTAAGAACGCTGAGATTGGTGAAGAAACACCAGAATACCCAGATGGCAAAGACGATGATGATACCGAAAAAGCCAACGTTGCCGATCCAGTCGCAGATGTCGAGGATACCCTTGTCCACCTTGATATAGTTCATCTTGACAAGCTTACCTGGCAATGCACAGGCACGGTTGATGAAACCGGCAGTAACGGTGAAGGCGTAGAAGCCACGGATAGTGATCCCGGGAACGACCTTGGTGACGATGGAGCCGACCTGGATACCGATCAGGGAACCGAGCAGCATGCCCATGGCCAGGGTGTAGAAGATGAAACCGTAGATGGCGTACTGACCGATGGCACCGTAACCAGCGGTGAAAACGATCTGGAAGATATCGGTACCAACGGTGGTCATGGAGGAAACGCCCAGACCGTAAACAAACATGGGGAAGGTGAGGAAGCCGCCGCCCACGCCCATGATTGCCGCTGCCATACCAACGATGAAACCGCTGATCACGAGGAAGATCCAGGAAATTTTTCGGCCGCCAGGGGTGATGCCCTGGTCGAAGGTGATCATCGGCGGCAGGTTGACGGATTGAATCCGTTTGCCCATCGGCGGAATTTCTTCGGCAATTTTTTTGGCACCAGCTTCAACCGGCACAATTTTTTTCCGTGCCTTGAGCCAATCGGTCATGGCGTAGAAGGCAAGGAAACTGAGGATAACGACATAGATAATAGTGATGAAGGTATCGCTCAGTACCGGGTTTTTGTCATAGATGGAGCGGTTGATATAGCCGCCCAGGGTGGAGCCCCCAATAGAGCCGATCAAAAACCAAACCGCCAGGCCCACCGAGATGTTGCCCAGCTTCCGATGGAGCACGGATCCCATGATGGCCTTGGCAAAGATGTGGAACAGGTCGGTACCAACGGCGAGAATACCTTTAACGCCAGCGCTCATCAGGGCGGGAGCGATGATAAAGCCGCCACCGGCGCCAATACAACCGGTGATCAGACCGGCGCAGATACCGACCAGAATCGAGGCGCCGAAGATGAGGTTGGTGTAATGGGAAGGGCCATAGGCCGATTTCCCCCCAATGAAACCGGGCAAGGAATTGCCGATATCATCGGCAAAACAGATGCCGCCGATGATCGCGGGCAACAGCAGCAAGCCGAGCACGAGCAAGCGTTTACGGCTTTTGAGAATGTTGGTGGACATCTCCAATTCCCAATTTGCTTGGGCCTTGGCACCCGCCATCATGAACTGATGCAGCTGACGGAAAAAATTCATTGTGATCTCCTTTTGGTTAAAAAACGTATTGGTATTTGCTGGAACAATAAGGCCCCGCCCCCTCAGCTTGGCAGTGCCATATCTCTTTTGATCTGCGCCGTTTCGATCTTTTCCTGCTGGATACGTTTACGTTCGTAGGCGGCATCCAGTTTTTCCATCAAAAGATCCATGTCCATGGGTTTCATCAGGTAGTCAAAGGCACCGTACTTTATGCCGTTAATTCCCGATTCCACCGAGGCGTGACCGGTAAGCATCACCACTTCGACCATGGGCGCGATGTTCTTAATCTCACGCAGGGTTTCAATGCCATCCATGCCCGGCATCTTCACGTCGAGCAGGACCACATCGTATTTTTTGGATGTGATCATTTTTAGAGCAGTCGCTCCGTCCGCGGCGCTCTCGCAGTTGAGATCCCGTTTGCCCAGTTTCTTGGTCATGATCTCACGGAAATCCTGCTCATCATCAACGATGAGTACGTCGTATCGTGCCATTGCTCTTCTCCCTTACGTGTTTTGTTGTATGCTTTTGATGGGTACTTTCACGGTGAAGACGGTGCCTTCACCATCTTTGCTCTCTACGTCCATGGAGCCGCCCAGGCTGCGGATGATGTTCTGGCTGATGGCCAGTCCCAGGCCGGTTCCCTTGCCCTGCTCCTTGGTGGTGAAAAAAGGATCCCAAATTCTTTTCATGACTTCAGGTGGAATGCCGGGACCGTTGTCGGCCACCTGAATCGCGATTTCCTGCCCGATGTGACTGGTAGTGATGGTCACCTTGCCGTCGTGGCCGACGGCATCAAGGGCGTTGTCGATCAGGTTCAAGAGAATCTGCTGTAACCGGTGCCCTTCGGTCATGGTGGTGGGCAGCTGCGGGTCAAGCTTGAGGTCAACGACGATGTTATTGTGCCGCGCTTCTTTCTCCAGGAAGGAGAGGGTCTCTTCGACCACCGCATTGATTTGCACCTGTTCCTGCTCGGCGTTGATCTTGCGGGCAAATCCAAGCAAGCGATGGGTGATGGTGGCGGCTCGCTCGACATGGTGTTTGATCTTCTTGATCGTCTGCTGATACTCATCAAGGTTCTTGAGCGTGGTCGGATCTTCCTCGGGCAGCAGCTCCTCGATCCAGCCGGCCTGGGCCAGAATCATCTGCAGCGGGTTGTTGATCTCATGGGCCACACCGGCGGCCAAGCGGCCGATGTTGGCCATCTTCTCGATATGGGCCATCTGCTGGTCCATGGCTGCGGCCTCGCGGTCGGCCTTAGCCACATGGGCGACGATGAAGCGGCTGAGGAAGACCGCGATGATCAAAAACAGGGTGGCGGTGACCACGATGATCACCAAGGTGCGGTTGAGATGCTGGTAATAGGTATCGAGCATGTCAGGAATCCGCACCTTAAGCAGCAACATCCAGGTGCCATTGTTGAGCCAGGTGGTCGCATAGAGAAGGTCGCCATCGATGATCAGCTCTGGGCTGCTACTGTGGTGGCGGACCAACCGTTTTTCCAGGGGAGGCAGGGTGCTCAGGTTGCCCTGCAGGCTGGGGGTTTGCAGTTCCCCGTTTTTGTTGACGATGAACACATCGCCGTGGGGCCCGATCTGGGCACTGTGCAACAGCGAGTTGAACACGCTTGAATTAATGGTGGTGCGTAGCACATAACGTTTGAGCGGGTCGGTCAGGGCCACCACGAAGTGGGGGAGCTTGCGGTAACCGCTGAAGACATCGCTGACGTGTGCACCACGCACCAACACTTCCGAAAACCAGGGTTGATCCTTGTAATTTTTGCCTGTGACCTGATCCCGATAAGGGCCGACATAGGCCAATTGCTGGCCATTGGTGTCGATCAGCTGCAGGTCGACCATGCCGCCGGAGGCGCTGATGGCAAGAAATAACTGATCCAGGTGTTTTTGATCCTGGAGATATTCGCGCGGATAGAGACTGATCAAGGTCGTGAGGAGATCAATCTGATGATCGAGGAAGTTGTTGATCACATCCTGGCGGTGCTGGACGACCTGGCCGGTGGTCAGCTCCAGATCCTTGATTGCCACCTGTTTGGAGTTGTAGATGGAGGTGGTGGCAATGATGAGGATAGGGATAATGCCGCAGATAAAGAATCCAGCCGCAAGCAGCTTAGTGAGATTCTGATAATGCTTTTGTTTATCGGCCATGGTGCTTTTCCTCAGTCGGTGAGCAGGGCGTCGATATCAATGGGTTGATCCATTGAAAAATTATGGATCGTAATTTCTTTGCCCAACATTCGGTGCAGTTTCAGGACGGAAGCTTTTGTATCTGCATCACTTTTCAGCAGAAAAATGATATCCGGGTCAAAGGTGATCACTTTGAGTTCGGTATTGCTGTCGCACTCGATGAAATCAACAATAAAGGCCGGATGTTTCCGTAACCGGTAGAGCGTCCAGATGATGTGTGTGGTCATCGTGGACGGCAGATCTTTTTCCAGGAGAATGAAAAGAATTTTTTTGCTGTTGCCTTGGAGAAGTCGCTCGGGGATGCGGATGTTGTGGCGGATGAGGTGGTGGATCAGATCGCGGGAACGGATCAGTCTGCTGTTGTTAATTTCGATTACCGGAAGCAGTCCTTTTGCAATCCATTTGCCGAACCGTTCCTCAGACACACAACAGATGGAAGCCGCCTGATCAATCGTCAGGTATTCCAGGTCTTCAGGGTTGAGGATTTTTTTTCGGCCGTTGCTCATGGTGCTCTGCCCAAGGGTTGAAGAAATCTGCACATCGGCATCTCCGTTAGAGCAGGAAGAGGGCCAGTTGGCTGATTGAATGAATAAAATTAAAAATATTGTTAAAACAGCATGTTGAGTGGCCCCGTTTTTTGGGATAACGAGTGAAGGGAGGCTGTGGTGTATAGGGGGAGTAACAGTAAAAGGGGGGGGTGGCTTAAGTTGTTGAAATTTAATGTGTTATTTAGTGTATAAAAACGGTGACAGAACGGGTCTGCTTCGGTAAGCTTTGTACAAAATGAGTGACAGGGAGGTGGCTATGGAGCAGAAAACAATCCAAATCCTTGAGCAGCAGCGTCAGGATTTGGTTATTCGTGTTCTCAAGAAGCATGAGGAAATGGAGGCGAGTCGGTTTTTTACCGAACGGATTCTTGCCGGGATCAGCGAGTTTTTCCTCCTGCTTGACAAGGATTTTCAGGTAATCCAGACCAATCGTGAATTTCTCGAGCGCACCGGCTATCCACCGCCGAACGACCAGCCGCTCACCTTGGAACAGCTGTTTACCCAGGAAAAGGCTCAAGAAATTAAGAAAGTGCTGCGTCGTGACGAGTTTGCGGAAATGGAGGCCCAGCTCCACACCCAACGTGGTCCCTCTTTGCCGGTGAAGATGCGCGGTTCGACCCATGTCACCCAGAACGGGCGGGTCCTGCACATGTTGATCTGTACCGACTGCAGTGAATTTTTTGAGCTGATGGCGCAGATGCAGGAGGGACAGAAACAGTTGATCCATTCGAGTCGCCTGGCCAGCCTGGGGGAGATGGCGGCCGGTGTCGGCCACGAACTGACCCAACCGCTCAATGCCATCCTCCTTTTTGCACGCAACTGTCTCAAGGCGCTCGATACACCGGGGGATCACAGTGAAATGCTGCAAGAAAACCTGCATATCATCATCGATCGGGTCAATAAAGCTTCTTCGATTATTGCCACCATGCGTAGCTTTGGGCGCAAAGTTGACGAAGAACGTTCCCCGATAGACCTCAACGAAATCATCCGTAAAATTATTAAGTTCCTCGAGGCCCAGCTTCGACTCAGTGAGATCCATCTTGACCTGCGTCTTTCCCCACAACCCTGCGAAGTCTTGGGGGTGGAGGTCCGCTTGGAGCAGGTTTTTCTCAACCTGGTGCAGAATGCAATCCAGGCCATGGGGCGGGTGGTGATTCCACGGCTCACCATTAGTACCCGTATTACCGACTGCCTCAACCTGACCACCATGCTCAAGGAACCCTATGTACTGGTGACCGTGACGGACAACGGTGAGGGTATCCCCGAGGATTTACAGAAAAAAATCTTTGATCCCTTTTTCACCACCCGCGAGGTCGGCACAGGTATGGGATTGGGGCTTTCTATTGTTGATCGGATCGTGCGCGGATTTTCCGGCTATATTGAGGTGGAAAGCGTGCCCAGCAAAGGAGCCTGTTTTTCAGTCTATATTCCTTTGGTGCAGCCCAAGCAGAGCAAGGTTCAAGGAGCACAGCCGTGAGCGAAGATACGTTTGCCCTGCCCGAAATTCTGGTAGTGGATGATGATCTGTATCTTCTGGCCGCCATCAAACAGACTTTGGTCCTCAACGGCTATGCGGTGCAGACCTTCGGCAATCCGATGGAGGCATTGAACGGGCTTGGGGGACATTCTTTTGCCGCAGTTCTGGCTGATATCCGTATGCCGGAGATGGATGGCATGGAACTCTTGGAGCGGATTCTGGAAAAAGATCCGGACTTGCCGGTCATCCTGATCACCGGTCACGGCGATATTTCCATGGCGGTGGAGGCGGTAAAGAAGGGGGCCTATAACTTTCTGCAAAAGCCGGTGGATGAGGATATTATCATCGCTACGCTGTCGCGGGCCATTGAGCGGAGGCAGTTGGTCCTGGAAAATCGGCGTTTGGAGCAGCAATTGATCGCCACCCGTGAGGGCCGATCCCGCTTTTTCGGGTTGGTCGGCAGTCATCCGGCCATGCTTGGGCTGTACACCCTGATCGAGGCGGTGGCAGGTGAGACCGACCCGGTACTGATCATCGGCGAAACCGGAACCGGCAAGGAATTGGTGGCTCGGGCCATCCATGATATCGGCAAGCGCAGCACAGCCCCCTACGTGGCGGTCAATATGGGCGCTCTCCCGTCGGAGATGATCGAGTCCGAGCTTTTTGGTCACGAAAAAGGTGCTTTTACCGGGGCCATCCAACGCAAGGTGGGCAAGTTCGAGTACGCCGGTGAGGGCACGCTTTTTCTCGATGAGATCTGTTCCATGCCCTCCCAGCTGCAATCCAAACTGCTGCGGGTTCTTGAAGACCGCACCTTTTCTCGGCTCGGCAGTAATGGCGTTATCCCCCTGAAAGCACGGGTCATTGCCGCGACCAACCGTGATTTGCTGGCGGAGATCGATAAAGGAACCTTTCGTCAGGATCTCTATTTTCGCCTCAATGTCCTGCCAGTGTATTTGCCGCCCCTGAGGGAGCGAAAGGAGGACATTCCTTTATTGGTGGATTATTTCTGGAACGAGTACTGTGGTGGTCAAGCAGGCAGTACCCGGCCCTGCACCCCGGAGCTGATCCGTCAGCTGATGCAGCGGGAATGGCCGGGTAATATCCGCGAGTTACGTAATTTTGTTCGCCGTTTTTGCGTCCTGGGAGAGCCTGAACCGCTGGTAGTTAAGCCTGTAGGCGCAGCAGATGTACTGGAAATGGATTGCCTGCCCTGGAAGGAGTTTATGGATCAGCAAGAGCGGAGCTATGTCGAGCAGGTGCTGCGAAAGGTGGGCGGGCAGGTGAGTGCGGCCCATCAGATGATGGGTATTTCCCGTAAAAGTCTCTACGATAAAATCAATAAATACGGTCTGGATCTGAGCCGCTTTCGGCAAGAGGGCGCAAAAAGCTAAATGGTCAATCTCCCTTATCTGCTCAACGCGAATCCTGAGCAGTTTTCGGGCCGAGCAGCTCAAGAATCCGTCGACATTGTCGGGCAGGCGCATCGTCACGGACAAGCTGATGAAGGATGCTCCTGACCAGCGCCTGCTGCGGTCCGTCAAGGGCACCGGCAATAAGCAGGTGGCGGCCCTGTTCGACGAGATGGACGGGGATTTTTTGCGTGGCTGACTGCTCGCATCCTTGGCGGAGGCTCGCTTTCCAGGTTTCGAGGTTTTGGGGCGCTGCCCCGGCCTTGGCCACTGGGGGCTGCGTCGGTGCCCGCAAAGCGACCCGAGCGGGCGATTGCGGGCGTGGTGGAGTTGCTGCTGGTGGAGCCGCTGTGTCTCGTTCCTGTAGAGGAGAGTCGGTCATGCTGTTTGCGCTGAAGGGTTCTTCTCCTCGGTTACCTGTCGTAATTCCGCGTTTTTTTACATCATTTGGTTCGAGTTTTTTACTGAAGAGGTTCTTTTTTGGGGTGACGAGGGCAGAACTGCCCGACTCCGGTGTAGTCTCCTCTCTGTTTGGGGATTGGTCCCTAGCGATTGCCGGAGTAGAGGCTGGCATCGGTGCCGTGCTCTCCTTGCGATTGGACTTGGGTGGTGTAGCCTCCATAATCTGGTCCTGATCCAGCGGTTTATGGATCAGCAAGCCCTGGTCCGTACGGGTGGTGATGGTGACAAATACAGCAATGCTTGCCGCGATTGCGAGCAGGGATCCGGCTGCCGTACGAACTTTTGGTCGGCTAAGAAATCGATGAACGTTGTTGCTTGCCCTTGCCTGTTTTTGGCTCTGCCAATACCGATCAAGTTGCAGCCATAAATGCATGCACTGTTCGCACTCCGCCAGATGGGCCAGGCTCTGTTCAACCTCGTCCTGCTCGAGGTTACCCTCCACCAGGGCAGCAAGGACCTCATCCGTGAGGCATTGCTCGGTTGGTATGGGGCGATGGGCGAGCAAGGCCAGCAGCGCCAAGCGTTGCTGCTGTAGTTGGTGTTGATCCAGTTGTTCTGTCCTCGCCATTTGAGTCCCGTACATGTGAAATTGTAGATACCTGAAACAGACGGCCCTTGTTGGTCGATGTGTCGGTTTAGGTTGTTAACAGCAATTCAAGTTCCTGGCCCAGCCCTCCTGCTGAAAAATCCCGGCGCAATCGCTGCAGGAGGCGGCGGAGTCGACCGTGGGCCTGATGCCGATTCCAACCCAGCATGCGTCCGGCCTCAGCTACCGCAACCCCATCGCGGAAACAGAGCTTGAGCAGGAGCCGTTCCCGTGGCTCCAGGTTGATCTTTACAGCCAGCATTTTTTCCATAATCCGGCTCTTGTGGTCGGGTGTATCTTCTGCAAAAATCACGTTTGCCAACGCCTGCAGGCATTGTTTCCGCTCTTCCTTTTCCAGCACTTGCTCCGGATGGGAGCCACTGTGTTTTTCTCCCTCAGCGGGTAGGTCGTCAGGGAGTTCGGTTTCCTCACCACGATAGCTTCCGCAGTTCGGTATCTCTGCCAAAAGTTGATACGCCGCATTTTCCGCAACCTTCGCGGCACAGGCCTGGCGGGTGGCAAGGATTTCCACCGCCTCTGTCGGGCTGAACCGTTCCAGGCAGAGGAGACGAAACAGGGTTTTCCAGAGACCGCCGAGGCGGCGTACCCAAAGCGGCGCTTTGATGCGCCCGAAACGGAGGCGGGCAAAGTCTTCCAGTAATCGGAGGGTGACAGATCCCAGGTAGGTGGCCAGAGAAGATTGGCCACCAAAGGCCCGCATGCGCTGCCAGTCGTTTTCGGCCAGTTTATCCATCACAAACAGGGCGGCTTCCTCGGCCAGCTCTCCTTGGGGAAAGCGGTGTCCGGCCAGGCGATTAATCAGCGGCCAATGGGAGAGAGCTTGTTGCTGCCATGGGATGGGAGAATTCATAGTTGACTGATTTGCAAAGGGATTTGTCTGCCGCTCCAATGTTGATGGCCTCGGGAAAAGTCGAAATTAGAGGCGCTACGTATCGTAAACACAGTATGTTGCGAAACCCGAAACGTCGTTCTTGAGGTTTTTTTACGATTCGCTCAAACGTGATGGTATGATTTTTTTTCGACACATCCGCCCCCTGAGGCCGTCCAAGGCTTTAAGAACGGCAGATCGACTGCCTCAGGCATTTCAATTTATACAAAAGGAGTTCCCATCATGCAGAAAAAAAATGTCTCCATGCTGCTGGCACTGGTACTTTTGGCCGGATGTTCCAGCTCCCCTCCGGAGAACAAGCCCGTTGAACAAAACGTGCAGGTACGAGAGCAGGAGCCCAAACGCATGGAAAGCCGGGCCATGAATGCAGCCCAGAAAAGCATTGTTCCACCAATGCCATCAGTCGCGGCCGCGCCAGCCATGCAAGGCGCTGCCTCCTATTATGGGGGCGCGTATTTAGACCCCGGGCCAAAGCAAAAACCGGGCTGGAACCGGGAATCGTATAATGCGGTGCAGGAAAATGGATTCATCAATGTTGGCCATGATCCTTTATCGACTTTCAGCATCGATGTCGATACTGCCAGTTATGCCAATGTTCGCCGTTTTGTCAATGAGGGGAGTTTGCCGCCGGTGGGTGCGGTGCGCATTGAGGAGTTGATCAACTATTTTACGTACAACTACCCGGAGCCTCTGGGGAAGGAGCCCTTTGCCCTGAATGTTGAAGTCGGCCCCAGCCCCTATCACCAGGAGTATCGCCTCGCTTGTATTGGTCTGAAAGCTAAGGATTTGGCTAAAGAGCAGTTGCCGCCTTCCAATCTGGTTTTTTTAGTCGATGTCTCCGGTTCCATGCAGGCCGGCAATAAACTGCCGCTGTTGCAGCAGGCGCTGCCGTTGTTGATACGGCAGTTCGGTCGTCGTGACCGGGTGTCCATGGTGGTCTATGCCGGTGCGGACAGCGTGGTTCTGCAGCCCACGGCGGGAAACCGTCAGCAGGAGATCCTCGCTGCTATCGATCAGTTGCGTGCCGGAGGTTCAACCCACGCCTCAAGCGGCATCCGCACCGCCTATCAGTTGGCCCGCCAGGCCTTCATTCCCGGCGGCAACAATCGGGTAATCTTGGCCTCGGACGGCGATTTTAATGTCGGTGTCACCAGTCGGGATGAGTTGGCACGATTGATTGAACAGGAACGAAAAGATGGCATCTATCTCACCGTGCTTGGGTTCGGTATGGGGAATTATCACGATGATACCATGGAGGTTTTGGCTGATAAAGGTAATGGCAACTACGCCTATATCGACAGCCTACTCGAGGCGAAAAAGGTGTTGGTCAAGGAGATGAGCGGTACCCTGTTTGCGCTGGCCAACGATGTGAAGATCCAGGTCGAGTTCAATCCAGCCCGAGTGGGGGCATATCGGTTAATCGGTTATGAGAATCGGGCCCTGGCCGATGAGGATTTCAAGGATGACAGCAAGGACGCGGGTGAAGTTGGGGTCGGCCATCGGGTCACCGCGCTTTATGAGTTGATTCCCGCCGGGCATAAGGCGATCCCCCAACTGGATCCGCTCAAATATCAGAGGGTGAAGGCGGCGGCCACCAATACAAATAATGAGTTGATGACGGTGAAACTTCGGTATAAACCGCAGGACAAAACCAGGTCCCAAGAGCTCAGCCTGGGCGTGAGCGAGGCTGAACCGCAAGGGTCGGTTGATTTCCGCTTTGCCGCCGCCGTGGCCGGCTACGGTATGTTGCTTACCCACTCGCAACACCTTGGCCATTTCACCTGGGAGGATTGCCTGCGGCTGGCCCGTGAGGGACGTGGCCAGGATAGTGAAGGGTATCGGGCCGAGTTCTACCGGCTGGTGGAGATGAGTGAATTGCTGGCCAAACAACAGAAGAATTCGGATACACCGCAGCCTCTGCCGCAACCGATCCTCAGGTAAGCAGAGTTGACCAGTCGAAGGCGGGAAAGCTGGTGTGCAGCATGTGATCGTCGTCCTCGAGCCGGACCTCCAGGATGCTGAAGGTTGCTTCCGCCTGGGGCTGGACCAGATCAGGCGGACAGACGGTATCGTGCCTCCCCATGACCAGCAGGGTAGGCACGATTATTTTTTCCGTTGGTGGTCGGTACTCTGCAAAATTTAGAGCCGGGGCCAGCAGCACCAATCGTCTGCATTGCTCTGGGTGACGAATCGCAAAGCAGGTGGCCATCAGACCGCCGAAACTTGACCCCACGAGGATGAGATTCTCCATCCCAGCCACCTGTTGCTCCAACTGGGTGAGTCGTTGGCTGAGCTCACCCGCATAATTTTGCATCTGTACCTGCGGGAAATGGAGCCGAAACCACCGCGCCTTAGTTCCCTGAATCGAGGAATCGAGACCGTGGAGAAAAATAGGGGTGGCGGGATGTTGGGAATCAGAATAAGGCATTGTAAATGTGATGATGTAAGAAAGTCGATTATTTTATAGGGTGCGGTGGGTACAGTTCATCTTTCGTGTGCAGTCAAAGAGCTTCTTTGCGCTTTGTTAGCGGAGTTTTTCCAACTTGATCTTCCTTCTACAGATTTTGGAAAGGAAATTCTCCATTTTCTTTCAAGAATAAAGTATACTGATTAGCCGTTTTCAGCGCAATTAATCAAAATTTTTGTTTGATCGTAAAGCGCATAAATTTAAATCCATTTACCGGCACGTTCACCAACGCCGGATTTACCATAGAACTCAAAAATACATGACACGTCGCGTTGCTGTAATCAGTTACGCCTTTCGTTTTCCGGGAACAACCAATGCGAGTTTCTGGGATGATCTGCTGGCAGGACGTAATCTCGTTACCGAGGTCCAGGCGGAGCGATGGGCTCAAGAGGCTTTTTTTCACCCCAAAAAGAATCACCCCGGAACGAGCTACACCTTTACCGCTGGTTCGATCGGCGATGTAACCGAGTTTGATGCCCATTTTTTTGGGATATCCCCGCGAGAAGCAGCGGTGATGGATCCCCAGCAGCGATTGTTGTTGGAGATGAGTTGGGAAGCGCTTGAAAACGGCGGCGTATGTCCGTCTTCACTTAAAGGAAGCCGATGCGGGGTCTTCATCGGCATTGCCAGTGCCGATTATTCCTATCGCCTGGCTGACGACCTGGATATCATCGATGCGTCGGTAGCCACTGGTAATACGGCCAGCATCGCTGCCAATCGTATTTCGTACGTATTTGATCTCTGCGGCCCGAGCATGGCGATCGACACCGCCTGTTCCTCGGCGCTGGTCGCCTTTCATCAGGCCTGCAGCTCTATCCTCTCCGGGGAGAGCACCTATGCCCTTACCGGAGGGGTCAGTCTTCACCTTCATCCCTACGGTTTTCTTATTTTTTCCAAAGCTTCCATGCTTTCTCGACGGGGTCGTTGCAGTGTGTTTGATGCAGCTGCCGATGGCTATGTCCGTTCTGAGGGCGGGGGAATCTTCCTGCTCAAGGATTATGATCAGGCAATAGCCGACGGCGATCCAATTGTTGCCGTCGTGGCGGCGAGTGCGGTGAATGCCGATGGTCGCAAAACCGGGCTCACCGTGCCCAGCCCTAAGCGCCAGGCCGAGCTCTTGCGGCGGGTGTATGACAGGCCGGCATTGCTCCGGAGGCTCTCGACTATCTCGAAGCCCATGGCACCGGAACCGCGGTAGGCGATCCTGTTGAGGCTCGAGCCATTGGCGAAGCCCTAGGGGCGTGTCGATCTGCGACAGCTCCGCTTCCCATTGGCTCGATCAAAGGTAATTTGGGGCACCTTGAGGCTGCCTCCGGCGTCGCGGGTCTGGTTAAGGCGATTAACTGTCTGCAACACCGCAAAATCCCGGCATCGGTTGGCATGGAGACCGTTAATCCCAATATAGATATCAAAAGCCTCAATATTGATATCGTTACCGAGCCGCGGGCTCTGAAAGCCAAAGGCCAGCTAACGGTGGGGGTTAACTCCTTTGGCTTTGGTGGTGCCAATGCCCATGTTATTTTACAGACTCCCGGTGAACAAGCACCGTCTTTAGCTTGCGATGTGCAACCTTCCATCCCGCTAATACTCTCCACCCGCGACCAAAATGCGCTCCCTGGTTTAGCGGCTGCCTATGCTGCGCTTGTACGCTCTCAACCCGAGGAGTATCCAACTATTGCCTACAACGCGGCATTTCGGCGCGACCGTCTGCCCCATGGCACTGTTTTCTGGGGAGCAGAGAGTGCGCAGGTCGGTTCTCTGCTGGAGAAAGCAGCCAACGGTGAAAACGATCCGGCAATTTACACCGGGACAGCCTTGGATAACCCATCCAGGGCCGCATTTATTTACTCCGGGAATGGTTCCCAGTGGGCGGGAATGGGAAGTCGCCTGTTGGAGGACGCCCTGTTTCTGGAGACTCTTGCCGAAATTGATAGCTTTTTCAAGCCGTTGTCCGGTTTTTCCCTTACCGAGGAACTGGCAGGGAAAAACGGTGAAGATCGTTATCAGTTTACTGAAATAGCGCAGCCAGCCTTATTTGCCC
>JAQUEZ010000071.1 GCA_028684915.1 Desulfobulbus sp. | reverse complement strand
GGCTACACCACCTGCAAATTTGCAGTGCCGTTGATGATGAAACAGAAGTTCGGTCGCATTCTTTTTGTCACCTCGCCCATGGGGCATCTCGGCTTTGCCGGCCAGGCCAACTATTCTGCCTCCAAAGCTGGCCAGGTTGGGCTGATGAAATCGCTCTCCAAAGAGGTGGCCAAACGTAAGATTACGGTCAACTGTGTTTCCCCAGGCTTCATTGCCACCGAACTGATCGACGATTTGCCCGAGACCCAAGTGAAAGAATACAAAAAAATGGTCCCGGCCAATCGCTTCGGTACCCCTGCGGAGGTGGCTGAGGCGGCCCTTTTTCTCCTCAGTGACCGGGCGGCCTATATAAATGGTGCGGTGCTTGAAATCACCGGTGGGCTGTAAATCCATGACCGATCCCTTTATTCTCAAGCGACTACCCCATCGACCACCCTTTCTTTGGCTTGATCGCGTGGTGGAAATCACCACGGATTCCATCCGTGCGGAAAAGGTGATTGAAACGGAGTTGGACCTCTTTCGTGGTCATTATCCCGACTATCCGCTTATGCCCGGAGTGTTGCTCTGTGAGGCGGTCTTCCAGGCCGGGGCAATCCTCATTGGCCAGTCCCTGGAGAACGCCGGAGAGGTTCCCGGCAAAGGTATACCGGTGTTGACCCGCATTCTCGGTGCTAAGTTCAAACGGGAGGTGCGGCCCGGAGATACCCTGGATATTTCAGCCCACCTGGTCGAACGGATGGGGCCGGCCTGGATCATGAAAGGTGCGGTCCGGGTCGGTGGAAAAATAGCGGTGCAGGTGGAGTTTGCCTGTGCGCGTAAGGAGGCGTAGTGGATTTTCTCGGGCTTGCAGGCAAAACAATCGTTGTCTTTGGCCTGGCCAATAAAAAATCGGTGGCCTGTGCCATTGGCCGGGTTCTCGTGGCGGCTGGCGCTCGGGTGATCCATGTGGTCCGCAGTGAGCAACGGGTTGAAACCGCAGCCAAGCTGTTTCCCAACTCACCGGTCTTCTGCTGTGATGTCGAAGAAGAGGCCAATATTATAGAGGTTCGCGACGCCATCGCCCAGCAGATCTCCGAACCTATCGACGGCATCGTCCATTCGATAGCCTTTGCCAACTATGCGGAGGGAATGCGGCCTTTTCATGAAACCCCGAAACGGGATTTTCTCCAGGCCATCGATATTTCCTGTTTTTCCTTTATCTCCATTGCCAACCATTTCAAGTCACTGCTGGCGAAACAGGCCTCCATGGTGACCATCTCCATCTCCACTACCCGCATGGCTGCGGAAAATTACGGCTACATGGCCCCGGTCAAGGCGGCCCTTGAATCATCGCTGTGCTTTTTAGCCAAGAGTTTTTCCGCTTTCTCCGAAGTCCGCTTCAATGCCGTTTGCCCCGGCCTGCTCAAGACCTCAGCCTCGGCCGGGATTCCCGGCTATATCGACAGCTACCTCTATGCCGAGCAGGCCACCCTGCGCAAAAAGGCGGTTCAGACCAAAGAGACAGCAGATGTGGCCGCTTTTCTCCTTTCGCCCCGTTCTTCCGGCATGACCGGGCAGTGTTTGGTCGTTGATGCAGGGATGGGGATAAACTATTTCGATCGCAATATCGTCACCAAGGTGGTGAGCTGAGGGGGCCAGATGCCGATGCCTCCACAACTTGACCGTATTTGGCAGATGGTGCTGCATGCCAAAGCGGTGTTTTTTTCACCGACCACCCCCCTCTACGTTAAATTCGTCCTTGCACTGGGGGTGTTGTATGCCCTTTCCCCCTATGATCTGATTCCGGACTGGGTGCCGGTGCTCGGGGTGATGGATGACCTGGCCTTGATAGCCCTGCTTATCGCCTGGGCCAATGGTTTTTCTTCTTCTGACCGAAAATAACGGTGCCGGTTGGGGCGAGAACGACAACTTGAGAAACAAAACGAGAATGTTATGCGCTATAGCAGGGTTTGTCTGCACGAATTCGGATATCAGCTGCCGCCGGTAGAACGCACCTCAGCAGAGATCGAGGAGCAACTGCAGCCGCTCTATGAACGGCTCAAACTCCCTGCTGGCCGACTGGAGTTGATGACCGGTATCCGGAGCCGTCGGCTCTGGCAGCCGGGAACCCGGCCCAGTGATGGAGCTGCCGCCGCCGGTGAGGAGGCGCTCAAAAAGGCGGGCATTCAGCGCGAAGATATCGGTTGCCTGCTGTTTACCTCGGTCAGTCGCGACATGATGGAACCGGCGACCGCTTCCTTTGTTCATCGTCGTCTTGCGTTACCCTCTTCCTGTCTCCTGTTTGATATCTCCAACGCTTGCCTCGGATTTCTGGACGGCATGGTCATGCTTGCCAATATGATTGAACTCGGACAGGTCCGCGCCGGCCTGGTCGTGGCGGGGGAAACCGCTGAAGACCTTATCGCCTCAACCCTGCGCCACCTGCTCAGCGATACAAGCCTGACCCGAAAATCGATCAAACCGCTCTTTGCGTCGTTAACCATCGGTTCCGGGGCTGTCGCCTTGGTGATGACCGCGCAAGATTATCAGGATAGCGGGCACTATCTCTGCGGGGGGGGCTGTGCCGCCAATACCCGTCACAACGATCTCTGCCAGGGTGGGCAGAATGCCGAGCAGGGCACGCTGATGTCGACCGACTCGGAACTGCTTCTGCAAAAAGGGATTGAAACCGCTGCGAGTTGCTGGCAGGCCTTCCATGCGGAACTCGGCTGGAACAAAGAATCGATCGATCGTTTTTTCTGTCATCAGGTGGGGAGGGCCCACGCCCAGTTGCTGTTTTCCACCCTCAAACTCAATCCTGCGAAGAATTTTGAAACTCTACCGGTGCTTGGTAACGTTGGTTCGGTCTCTGCACCAATCACCATGGCCATGGGCATTGAACAGGGTGCCTTGCTCCCTGGACAACGGGCGGCCTTGCTTGGTATCGGCTCGGGGATCAACTCGCTTATGTTGGGGATTGACTGGTGATGATGAATACTTTGCCCTTGGCCCAGTATCCCTTTGAACCGAAATTTTTTGAGATGAACGGCCATCGTCTCGCCTATCTCGATGAGGGGCAGGGGCTGCCGGTGGTCATGGTGCATGGCAATCCGTCCTGGTCCTATCTGTACCGGAATTTAGTCACCCATCTCCAGGATCGGTATCGCTGTATCGTGCCCGATCATCTTGGCTGCGGTTTTTCGGATAAGCCGCAGGACTATCCGTACCAATTGCGCAACCATCTGGATAATTTGCAAGATTTGCTTGATCATCTCGGTATTGAGCGGTGCGTACTCGTGGTCCACGATTGGGGTGGGGCCATCGGTATGGGCTGGGCGGGAACACATGCCCAGCGGGTAGCGGGCGTCGTGGTCCTCAATACTGCGGCCTTTCGCTCCAAGCTCATGCCGTTCCGCATAGCCCTCTGCCGATGGCCGATCCTGGGTGAATTTTTGGTACGCGGGCTCAACGGCTTTGCTGGGGCCGCGATCTTCATGGCGGTGGTCAAGCGGATGCGGCCGGAAGTTGCCCGAGCATTTCTCGCCCCCTACGACAATTGGCAGCATCGGGTTGCGGTTCATCGGTTTGTCCAGGATATTCCAATGAATCCTTCCCATCCTTCCTGGACGACCCTGGTTGCCGTGGAAGAGGGGCTTACCAACCTTGGCGAAATCCCGATGCTCCTATGCTGGGGTGGAGCTGATTTTTGTTTTAATGATTGGTTTTACTACGAGTGGCAGCGTCGATTCCCCCAGGCGGAAACACATTACTTCCGAAAGGCTGGGCATTATGTGCTTGAAGACGCCTTTGATGCAATCGCCCCCCTTGTCGATCAGTTTCTTGAGCAGAGCTTTGGCTCAGGAGAAGCCCATGGCTGATTGCAATATCGCCTCGGCACTGGATCAGTCGGCAGGTCGTTTGAAGGGCCAGACCGCCTTGAGGGCTCTTGAACAGGGAACCTGGCGCCAATGGTCTTTTAGCCAGTTGGCTGAGACCAGTCATGGCTTTGCCGCAGCGCTCTCCCGGCGAGGTGTTCGCAGGGGGGATCGGGTAATGTTGATGGTACGGCCATCGATGGAGTTCGTCTGTTTGACCTTTGCCCTGTTCCAATTGGGGGCGGTGGTTATTCTTATCGATCCGGGCATGGGCTACAGAAATCTCCTGCGCTGTATTGCCTCGGTCCGGCCCAATATCCTGGTGGGAATTTCCAAAGCCATCCTGTTCAGCCGCATTTTTCGCCGTCCCTTTGCCACGGTTCGCCAGCGGATTCTCGTTGGTCAGGGGGGATTATTTTTCAAAGCCGGTCTGCTGCCGGTTCATGGGCAGGATCTCCCTGTATTTTCAGCGCAGGCAGATGATCTGGCTGCAATTATCTTCACCACCGGTTCTACTGGGCCGCCCAAGGGGGTGGAATATACTCACGGAATTTTTCACACCCAGTTGCGGCTGATTCGCGATTATTTCGGCATTGGTGAAGGTGATATCGACCAACCTGGCTTTCCCCTGTTCGGTCTTTTTGCCACGGCTCTTGGCGCCCAGGCAATCATTCCCGACATGGATCCAACCCGTCCAGCGCAGGTTGATGCGCAGAAATTTGTCCGTACGCTTCTTGAGCATAAGGTGAGCTATTCTTTTGGTTCACCGGCCATCTGGAATGTGGTCAGCCGTTACTGTCTTGAGCAGGGAATCACCTTGCCGGTGCGTAAGGTGCTCATGGCCGGAGCCCCGGTTGCCGGTGAACTGGTAGAACGGGTGCAGAAGGTTCTCCCATGCGATGGCTTGATCTTTACCCCCTACGGCGCCACCGAAAGTTTGCCGGTGGCAGCCATTGAGGGGCGGGAGATTGTCGAACAAACCTGGCCGTTGACCCGTGTCGGACGGGGGGCCTGTGTCGGTCGTAGTTTACCGGAGATGGAGTTAAAAATTATTGAACCTGTGGATGGACCGATTGATAGCTGGGTTGAGATTACAGAGGTCCCTGTGGGGCACATCGGTGAAATCGTGGTGCGTGGACCGGTGGTGACACGTGCCTACGCAGGGAACGAGCGGGAAACCCATCTTGCCAAGGTACAGGATGGAGAGAGCTTTTGGCATCGTATGGGGGATATGGGTTATCTGGACGAGCATGGGAGGCTCTGGTTTTGTGGGCGAAAGGCGCATCGGGTCGCGACTGCCAAGGGGATGCTTTATACCATCTGCTGCGAGGCGATTTTCAATGAGCATCCTTTGGTCCTTCGCTCAGCCCTGGTTGGACTGGGGGAGTGGGGCAAACAGACACCGGTGTTGATTGTGGAGACACTGGCCAAGGTGAAAAATCAGGAGCAGCTTTTTGTAGAGTTGCGGGAATTGGCAAAGGGGAATGAACTCACCCAGGAAGTTGAGATGTTTTTAGTCCATCCATCTTTCCCGGTAGATATTCGTCATAATGCTAAAATTTTTCGCGAAAAATTGGCTGATTGGGCCAGTAAAAGGGTTCAATTGCCCTGCGGCTGATGATTGATGACCTTTCCGGGAGAAAGGTAGGATTGAGGGGGGAGCTATGATCACAGGTAAAATAGTGGTGACCGGCGGCGGCGGCTTCATCGGTAAGGCGTTGGTGCAGGCGCTGCTTCGTGAGGGGGCTCAGGTGACGGTGATCGGCCGTAATGCCTATCCCCAGCTGGATGCTCTGGGGGTTCCCTGCATTCGGGGGGACATCCGCGATCAGGATTTTCTTCTCCAGGCTTTTGCCGGGTACAGCACAGTCTTTCATGTAGCCGCCAAGGCAGGTATCTGGGGTCCCCAAAACGAATATTTTGCCATTAACACCCTTGGCAGCCGCAATGTGATCAATGCCTGCCTCCACAATGCGGTCTCCAATCTGATCTACACCTCGACCCCTTCGGTGGTCTTTGACCGCGAAGATATTGCGGGTGGGGATGAGTCCTTGCCCTATGCCCGTCAGCCCTTGTGCTACTACGCCGCATCAAAAATTGCAGCGGAAAAGTCGGTCTTAGGGGCCAATTCGAGCCAGTTACGCACTGTGGCTATTCGACCTCACCTTGTCTGGGGCCCTGGTGATCGGCACCTTATACCCAGATTATTGGAGAGCGGTCGGGCTGGTTTGTTGAAAATTGTTGGATCAGGCTACAACCTGGTAGATATCGCCTATATCGATAACGTGGTTAACGCCCATCTGCTGGCAGCAGAAAATCTACAGCGTACAGCGACTGCGGCAGGACAGGCTTTTTTTATCGGACAAAAAGAGCCCGTGAATCTCTGGGAGTGGATCAACGCGTTGTTTGTACAGGTGGGCATACAACCTGTAAGAAAGAGTGTTCCTTTTCCCCTTGCCTATATATTAGGCGGCTGCCTTGAAATGGCCGCAACCCTTACAAGACGGAAGGAGGAGCCAAGGATGACCCGATTCCTGGCCCATCAGTTGGCCCATTCCCACTGGTTTAGCCATCGGCGTGCTGAAAAAGTGTTGGGATACGAAGAAAAAATTTCTTCTAAAGTGGGTATGGAACGATTGCTAGCCTGGTTACAGCAAGAATAGCCCCGATGACAACCTGCCTTCCGGCACGTTTTTAGCGAATTAAAGGTTGGCATGAGAACGGAGATACGCTATTTTGCATCCGTTTTTCTGCGGACATTCATTTTGTCGGAAACTGCGTTGAGGATGAAAAACCGCCATCGTCAATGCGGGCAGATTTCACGAGAAAGAAGCATAACTGAAAAATCCTATAAATATTATTTAAAAAGATTTGACAGCAGATGCAAATTTCAGTAGTTATCCACAGCGGAAGATGAACCGCCATTCACTTGATTTGGCGGGTAATTGCCATATTTTCAGTAATGAGGGATAGTTAAATGATTTCGATTGATGTCACGCTGTTAATGCACATTGTCAACATGGTTGTGTTGATGTTTGTCCTCAATGCAATTCTGTACAAGCCCGTCCTGGGAATCCTGGAAAAAAGGGCACAGAAGATCGAATCGCTTAACGGCGAAGTTGCTCAGTATGAGCAAAATGCCCGTCAGCGGCAGGCTGAGCTTGATCAAAAAATGCGAGAGGCGAGCACCAAGGCCAAAAAAGCTTTAGATGGAGCTCGTGCCCAGGCACAGGCCGCCGGTACTGAGAAGTTGACAGCTATCCGTAAGGATTCTGATAGCACAAAGGAGAAGCAACTGGCTGATCTGCGCTCGCAGATAAATGTTGCCAGAAAGGAGCTTGAGGGAAATGCCGCGGGGTTCGCCCAGGCAATGGCAGGAAAGATACTTGGAAGGAGTCTGGACGCATGAGAGCTTGTATCACAACAGTTTTACGGCCAGCATTGCTGGCGATTCTGATCGGGGTGATGCCGTCGGCGTTTGCTTTGGCAAACGAGGCACCGGCTGCTACCGCGCATCAGGAGGTAACGGCCGCTGCCCCGGCAGCTGCTGGACACGAAGCAGCTGTTGAAGCGCACGGCGCTGGCGCTGCAGTCGACGCTCACGGTGCAGCGGTAGAGGCCAATGGCGCTGCTGGGCACGGTGAGGCACATGGAAAGAAATCACTTTCGCCGGAAAAATTGAAAGATTTATTCTGGCGGGCAGCCAACTTTCTCGCCCTTGTCGTCATTCTGGTTAAGTTCGGTGCCAAGCCGATTATTTCCGGGTTGAGCGGACGTCAACAACAGATCCGAGAAGAGTTAGAGACCCTGACCACTCGTCGCGACGAGGCTGAACAATCCTATAAGGAGTTCTCGGCAAAACTCGCCGGTATGGAACGGGAGATGGACGTGATTGTTGAGAAAGCCATCGCCCAGGCTCAGATCGAAAAAGAGAGAATTCTGGCTGAAGCCGAGAAGGCGGCAGATGATATCAAGCGTCAGGCTGAAGCATCTGTCGTGGCCGAGTTGGAAGATGCCAAGCGGATTCTTCGTGAAGAAGTCGCTGAGCAGGCTGCCGCCATGGCTGAGGAGTTGATCGTCAAAAATCTGACCTCTGCGGATCAGGTTGCGATCACTGAACAGTATCTTGAAAGAGTAGGTGCGGTACAGTGAGAAACACAATACTAGCTCGTCGATATGCAAAAGCGCTTTTTTCATTGGGAAAAGAGCAAGGCAAAACTGGAGAATACAGTGGTATGCTCGCTGCCATTGCCGGTCTGTTTGATGATGTTGAGGCCGGTGTGGACGACGCCCTGAACAACCCGCTGTATCCGCTGGATGTTCGGCAGAAAGTTATGGCCAAAATTGCAGAGTCCGTCCAGGCTGATGCGATTATGGCCAGCTTTTTGAATCTGCTGATTGAAAAGAAGCGTGCTGATATCCTGCCCGACATCGCCTATGAATTACAGGTAATGGTCGATAAGGATCAAAATATTAGCCACGGTTCGATAATATCCGCCATTGAACTTGACCAGACCTTGCTGGGCAAGATTCAGGCGACTTTGGAAAAACTCACAGGTAATAAGGTTATACTTGAAACCCAGGTCGATCCGTCCATTATAGGCGGTATTATTGCCAAGGTAGGTGACTTGGTGCTGGACGGAAGTATAAAGACGCAACTTAATGGATTAAAGGAATCTATCAAGGGGAGAGAATAATCAATGCAGATCAAAGCCGAAGAAATCAGCCAGATTATAAAAGATCAGATTGCTGGCTATAAGAATGACATCGACCTGAAGGAAACCGGAACCGTACTTTCCGTAGGTGACGGTATTGCACGTGTTTATGGTGTTGAAAATTGTCAGGCCATGGAGTTGCTTGAGTTCCCCGGCGGTATTTACGGCCTGGCTCTCAACCTTGAGGCAGATAACGTCGGTTGCGCCGTCCTTGGTGACGTTCGCAACATTAAAGAAGGTGACATTGTCAAACGTACCGGTCGTATTGCCGAGGTTCCGGTTGGTCCGGAAATGGAAGGCCGTGTAGTTGACGGTATCGGCCTGCCCATTGATGGCAAGGGCCCGATTAACGCCCAGGAAACTCGGAAGGTCGAGGTTATCGCCCCCGGTGTTATCTCCCGTAAAGGTGTTCACGAGCCGTGCTATACTGGCGCTAAGGCTGTTGATGCTATGACACCGGTTGGTAAAGGACAACGTGAGTTGGTTATTGGTGATCGTCAGATCGGCAAGACCGCACTCTGTGTTGACGCTATCATCGCCCAGAAAAATACGGATGTTCATTGTATCTACGTCGCCATCGGTCAGAAGAAATCAACCGTAGCTCTGGTTGTTGAGAATCTTCGTAAACATGGGGCCATGGAGTACACCACCGTTGTTGCCGCCTGTGCCTCCGATCCTGCGCCGATGCAGTATATCTCCGCTTTTGCCGGTTGTTCCATGGGTGAGTATTTCCGTGACAAAGGCGAGCACGCATTGATCATTTACGATGATCTTTCCAAACAGGCTGTTGCCTACCGCGAGCTTTCCCTTCTGCTTCGCCGTCCTCCTGGACGTGAGGCCTACCCTGGCGACATCTTCTTCAACCATTCCCGTTTGCTTGAGCGCGCTGCCAAAGTAAGCGACGAGCTCGGTGCTGGTTCCTTGACCGCATTGCCGATCATCGAGACCCAAGCTGGTGACGTTTCGGCCTTTATCCCGACCAACGTTATCTCGATCACTGATGGTCAGGTTTACCTTGAGCCGAGCTTGTTTTTCGCTGGTGTTCGCCCGGCGATCAACGTTGGCCTCTCTGTATCTCGGGTTGGTGGTTCTGCCCAGGTTAAAGCCATGAAACAGGTTGCAGGTACCCTTCGCCTCGACTTGGCTCAGTATCGTGAATTGGCTGCTTTTGCTAGCTTCGGTTCCGATCTTGATGCAGCTACACAGGCTCAGTTGACCCGCGGTGAGCGATTGGTTGAGATTCTCAAACAGCCGCAGTATCAGCCGTTGTCCATGGAGAAGCAGGTTACCATCATTTTTGCCGGTACCAAAGGCTTCCTCGACAAATTCCCGGTCAACACCTTGGCTGACTACGAGCAAGAGTTGTACTCCTACATCGAAACCAATGAGCCTTCCATTTTCACGGAACTCGCTGAGAAGCAGGTTATTTCTCCCGAGTTGGAAGAGAAAATGAAAAAAACACTGGCAACCTTCGGTGAAACCTTCAAGGCAACAAAGGGCCTGAACTGAGCACAAGGGTAAATTCTTATGCCTGGATTAAAGGACGTTAAAGATAAAATCAGCGGCGTGAAGAAAACTGCGCAAATTACTAAGGCCATGAATATGGTGGCCTCGGCTAAATTGCGTGGCGCTCAGGAGAAGATGGAGCGCTTTCGGCCATATGCTGGAAAATTCGCCGAAGCAATGCGCGATTTGTCCGGTGGCATGGAAAGCAGCGACCTTCCTCTCATGGAAGTCCGTGAGGTTAAATCGGTCGAGATCGTGGTTGTTACATCCGACCGTGGATTGTGCGGTAGCTTCAACGCTAATATTGTTAAAGAAGCTGAAAGGCTCAGAAAAAAATATGAAGCTGAAGGTAAATCCGTCAGTTTCGTTACCGTGGGACGAAAGAGTACACAACCTCTGAAAAAAACAGGGAAGGTGCGTAAGTCCTTCAATGATATCATGGGTTCATTTCAGATGTTCAATGCCCGTGAGATCTCCCTGGATGTTACCGAGGCTTTCCTCGCCGGTGAGAGTGATCAGGTAGACATCATTTACGGTAAGTTCTTCTCGGTGGCCGCACAACGGCCTGTTACTGAAGAACTCCTGCCGATCAAGCCTATTGCCTCAGAAGAAAACACGGCTCAGGATATTGCCGGTGCTTCCGGCTCGTACACGTACGAGCCGGACCCCAGTGAGATAATGGAAGTGCTCCTGCCTCTGTTTCTCAATGTTCAAATCTATCATGCCATGCTTGAAGTTGGTGCCTCTGAACATGCTGCTCGTATGACAGCCATGGATAATGCAACCAATGCATGTAAAGATATTATAAAAGATCTGACTCAGTTGTACAACAAAGCGCGTCAGGCCGCAGTAACCAACGAATTGATGGATATCGTCGGCGGCGCGGAGGCGTTGAAATAATATTCAATACCTAATGGTATTTTAAAGTTTAGAGGAGGCCATTCACATGGGTGAGACACGAGTAGGAAAAATCATACAGGTTATTGGACCTGTTGTTGACGTGGAGTTCGAATCGGGCAATCTGCCCGAGATCATGAACGCTTTGTATATTACTAATCCTGCCATTAACGATCAACCGGACAACTTGGTTTGCGAGGTTGCACAGCATCTCGGTGACAACTGTGTTCGTACCGTTGCTATGGACCAGACCGACGGTCTCGTCCGCGGTATGGCTGCAACCGATACCAACGCTCCTATCACCATCCCCGTTGGGGCAGCTTCGCTCGGTCGCATCATGAACGTTGTTGGTCGTCCGGTTGATGGTATGGGCCCGATTTCTTCCGAGAAAACGATGCCTATCCATCGTCCGGCTCCAACCTTTACCGAGCAGGACACCGAGGTTAACGTTCTTGAAACCGGCATTAAAGTTATCGATTTGCTGGTACCTTTCCCTCGCGGTGGTAAAATGGGACTGTTTGGTGGTGCCGGTTGTGGTAAAACCGTTATCATGATGGAGATGGTTAACAATATCGCCATGCAGCATGGTGGTATTTCCGTTTTCTGCGGTGTTGGTGAGCGTACCCGTGAGGGGAACGACCTGTACAACGAGATGAAGGAATCCGGCGTATTGCCGAAAGCTGCACTCGTATATGGTCAGATGACCGAGCCTCCCGGTGCACGTTCGCGTGTTGCTCTAACTGGTCTGACCGCTGCAGAGTACTTCCGTGATGAAGAAGGTCAGGACGTTCTTTTCTTCGTCGATAACATCTTCCGTTTTACTCAGGCTGGTTCTGAGGTTTCCGCTCTTCTTGGACGTATTCCGTCCGCCGTTGGTTACCAACCAACCTTGGCCACCGACCT
Organism: Desulfobulbus sp.; assembly: GCA_028684915.1. The sequence goes on along the minus strand of JAQUEZ010000071.1, from coordinate 16,656 downwards.
CGGTGCCCTCCAGGAGCGTATTACCTCGACCACAAAAGGTTCTATTACCGCTGTACAGTGCGTATATGTACCTGCTGATGACTTGACTGACCCTGCGCCTGCTACCACCTTTGCCCACTTGGATGGTACCGTTGTTCTTTCTCGTCAGATTTCAGAGCTTGGTATTTATCCGGCGGTTGATCCGTTGGACTCCACCTCTCGTATTCTTGATCCCAACGTTGTTGGTGAAGAGCATTACCTGACTGCTCGTGGTGTTCAGGTTTCACTGCAGAAATACAAAGAGCTGCAGGATATCATTGCCATTCTTGGTATGGACGAGCTTTCAGAGGAAGATCAGGTGACTGTTGCCCGTGCGCGTAAGGTACAGCGTTTCCTTTCTCAACCCTTCCACGTAGCTGAGGTATTCACCGGCTTCCCTGGGAAATATGTTAAAGTTGAAGACACCGTACGCAGCTTTAAGGAAATCCTCGAAGGGAAGCATGATGATCTGCCTGAGACCGCGTTTTACATGGTCGGCAGCATTGAAGAGGCAATTGAGAAGGCCGCTACACAAAAAGCTAAAGCTTGATCCCTTCTACTCTGACCTGAGGTACGAGCAATGGCGCAGATTCAATTAGAAGTAGTTACCCCAAACGGAGCGGTTGTCAGTGAAGAGGTCGATATCGTCACTGCGCCCGGTGTTGGTGGTGAGTTTGGTGTACTTGCCAATCATGCTCCTTTTTTGAGTACAATTAAAACCGGCACACTGAGCTTCAAAAAAGACCGTGTGTCCAAATTCCTGATGGTGTCCGGCGGTTTTACCGAGGTATCCAACAACAAAATCACCTTCCTCGTTGAAAGTGCCGAGTTTGGAAACGATATCAACGTAGAACGTGCCATGCGTGCCAAGGAACGTGCTGAGAAGCGCCTGACTCAGGCACAGCAAAGCACTGAAAAAATCAATCGGATCAGAGCTGAAGCAGCCCTGCAACGGGCCATGGCTCGTATCAGAACTGCGGAGATGACTCGCAACTGATATCCGAAAGAGAGCATGAAAAAGCCGCCTTGTAAAAGGCGGCTTTTTTTTTGTTCTGTTGGCAGCATTATAATTTGTACGTATTCCGTAAACCGGCAGCAGCTTATCGAAAAAGGCAGGTATATCCAAGGGGATAGTCGTAGGCAACCTTCAACCGGTGTTTTGTCTACCTATATTCAATACAAGGGCATTGTGCGAAAAGATAGGTTTGCCATGCGAAATATTCGAGAATTATTTGGCCTTGTCTGGTCCTGCAAACTGAGTCGGTGTGATCCAGACTGAACAAAGCTGCGGTGTCGGAAAAAAAAGCCGTAAACGCGTCAATTTACCCAACAGCAGTTCCCTGGCTTTTGACGGTCGCCGACTACGCCAAAACTTATTGCACCAATAAACAAAGGCGAAGTGTCACAGCCCTTTGTTTCGCCGGAATATCCAATTCACAATGAAGACTGACGCCACACGACTAGAACCGAACCGCAGCTCGGTGATGGTCGATGTACGCAACAATGCCACCGGCTAATTGCAGCGCGATTATATCCAGATGAGCGTTGTTTTTGAGGAGCTGAGCTTCTTTCGGGTTAGTGATGAAGGAAATTTCCGCGAGGATAGCCGGCATTTCCGCCCCAATTAATACGTAAAAGGGAGCCTGTTTGACCCCAAGGTCACGGGGTTTATAGGTTGCAGTGAAACCGTTGATCAGGGTTGTCTGCACAAAGCGGGCTAAGCGGGATGATTCGTCAATTTTCGAATTGTTCATCAGGGAGCTGAGGATATCCTGCAACTCACCAATACTATGGGTTGAGGAGGCGTTTTCCAGGGCTGCGACCCGCATGGCATCTGAGTCTGTGGCAAGGTTAAGAAAATACGTTTCAATGCCACTGTTGGCTTGATTTGGATGCGCATTGACGTGAATGGAGACGAACAGATCGGCCTTTTTTGCATTGGCAATCGCCGTTCTCTTTTCCAGTGGAATGTATACGTCCTTGGTCCGTGTCAAAACCACCTGATAATGAAAGGTCTCCGTAAGAACCTTGGCCAATTTTTTTGATACACCAAGAACGATATCCTTTTCCTTCATACCAAATGCCATTGCTCCCGGATCTTTGCCGCCATGCCCTGGGTCGATGACAATGGTTTTCACCCCCAAACCAAGTTGCTGGGCAAGGGATAGATGTTCTCGTTGCATTTTGATATGCGGCGAAGAGCTGGTTACAGCTCTTTTTTTATGGTCGGTTAAAACTGCAATTGTCCCTGTTGCTTTATTCTCTGGAACAATGTTTTTATTTTGGGCCGGAAGCGCAGGGGGGACCGGAGGGGTATTTTCTTCTCCGTAGATATCTACAACAAGACGAAACGGATCCTTAAGGATAAACGCTTTGTATTCGCTAAATGGATGCAAATGTAGCTGGATGCGAACGACATCGTTCTCCGTCTTGCTTGTGCTCACTTCTTGCAATAGGCCATCACTAAACTGTTGAACCCCGCAAAGTTTGGGTTCGATACTGCTTCGCTGCAAATCGACTAAAATCGAATCATTCTCCTGCTTAATCGCATAGGGAATTATGCTACTTGCGCTGATGACTACCCGGCTATATTGCGCAGACGACCAGAATTTGCTCGGTCCTATTTGGGGCAAAAGAAAAGACTCTCTTTGATCTTCTTTAGTTAATGCGGCCCCGTTTGGTGTTTGATCAAGAACAGGCGCCTCGACCTTGCTAGGTGTTGGTTGCTGTTTTTGGAGCTGTTGTTGTGCTTTGCTTAGGAAATCACCTTTGGGGTACTGGTTGATTATTTGTTGATAGAGGCTTTCTGCTGAGGGGGTTTTCTTTTCAACGACGCTTGTCAGCGATGCGGCTTTGTACAGCGCGTCGTCGCTTAGAGGGTGCCCTGGATAAAGGTCGGCTAACTCCAGGTAGATTCTTCGTGCAGATTCAGCATCTTCTCCATGATGAGAGCGAATATGCATAAGATGAAAAACTCTGGCCTGCATAAACAGACAGGAAGGGCCGATTTCCGATCCTTTGGTTTGTAAATAAAGTTCACGAAAAGCGTTTGCAAGGATGAGCCAATTGCTTCGCTGGGCATTGGAAGGTTTACTGGTCAGCAGTTTCGCCAACTTTGCTTTTGTGGCATCGTAGCGCTGTTCAGGGCTGGCTGAAACAGTATGGACTTTGATCGCCGGTAACGGCTTTTCCGTTGAACGTGCCAAAAGGGTGCCTGGGATCAAGATAATCCAGAGACACAACAGAAGGAAGAGTATGGGAGGAGAACTTTTGTAGTGTACAGTTCTCAGAATTGAGGCAGGCATGGGGATGACTTTCTTAAAAGTGCAAAAGCTTCAATCAAGTTTGTTCCAAAAAATAAGCTCCTAGCTCATTGGTTTCACTATAACCCATTTCAACCTTAGAGTAAAAGAAATTGTACTTTTATTACAGGGTCGTGGAGAGATTAGAAAAAAATTAAAATTGATAGGTAGTTGAAAAATTAAAAAAATTTAACCAGGGGGCACCGGGGTTATTTTTGGGCAAGCTCAACCGCTTGGTAGAGCAGATTCAGCGCCTGCTTGGGGGTGAGGTCGTCCGGTCGAATTTGGCGGAGAAAATCAATTGCCGGGGAGGGGGGAGGAGAAAAAAGAGCCAGTTGCTGCGGGGATTTTTTGGCGGATGCTGGTGTAGGCGCAAATTTTGGTTGCCCCTGTGGAGTGAATTCGCCGAGTTCGATGTTTTTAAGTATCTCGTAGGCCCGGGTAATGACTTTATTCGGTACACCTGCCAGTGACGCCACTTGAATCCCGTAACTCCGGTTGGTCGCCCCTTGTACAAATTTGTGGAGGAAAATGATTGTGTCGTTCCACTCCTTAACCGCAATCGAAAAATTCTTTATTTTATCACTGGTTGCAGAAAGATCGGTGAGTTCATGGTAGTGGGTAGCGAACAGGGTCTTTACTCCCCGGCCATTTTTTTGCGCCAATTCCTCCGCAACCGCCCATGCAATGGCGAGACCATCGTAGGTTGACGTTCCTCGGCCAATCTCATCCAGGATGACCAGGCTATCGTTGGTTGCATTATTTAAGATATTGGCGGTCTCGTTCATTTCTACCATAAAGGTCGACTGTCCCCGCCGAAGATCATCCATGGCGCCGACTCGGGTGAAAATTCGATCCACCAGACATAATTCGGCAGACTCCGCTGGGACAAAACAACCGATATGAGCCATCAGCACAATAAGTGCAGTTTGCCGAAGAACTGTGGATTTTCCGGCCATGTTCGGTCCGGTGATGATAAGAACTTCTTGCTGCTCTTGGTTGAGATGGACATCGTTGGGTACAAATCGTCCCGGTGGAAGGCTGCGTTCAATGACCGGATGCCGACCTTCAGTAATAGTCAAACTGCGATCTCCACTGATCTTGGGGCGACAGTAACGAAATCGAACCGCCAATTCGGCAAAGGTTGTGAGCACATCGAGTTCCGCCAATATTTCTGCGGTATGCAGCAGCCTCCGGTCCTGTTGAACCAGCTGCTCCCGCACCTCGATAAAAAGGGAGTATTCCAACTCTAGCCGTCGATCGTGGGCAGTGATAATTGAATTTTCGAGCTCTTTTAACTCCGGTGTAATGAAACGCTCGGCATTCACCAGGGTTTGTTTGCGAATAAAATATTCAGGTAATTCCACCGCCTGGCTGCGGCTGACTTCAAAGTAATAGCCGAATACTTTATTGTAGCCGACTTTAAGTTTATTTAATCCCGAGCGTTCTCGCTCCTCGTTTTCCAATTGCAAGATCATCTTTTTACCGTCACGCAGCAGTAATAAAAGATGGTCGAGCTCGGCATTGTACCCATCGCAAATCAAGTTGCCTTCACGAAGGGTGATGGGTGCATCATCGCGGATGGCTGTATCGATTAAGGCATGCAGGTCTTCGAGGATATCAAAAGAGGACATCATGTCCCGTAGCAGTGGTGAGGTGCACTTTTTAAGCAGTTCTTGGAGGCGTGGGAGCTGGGTTAATGAGGTTTTGATCGCACTCATGTCGCGGGCATTACCATGGCCAAGAACTAAGCGACTGCAAAGACGTTCGATATCGTAAACCGCTGCCAGTAGGGTCTGCATATTTTTGCGGACCTCTGTGTTTTGGAGCAATTCCTCCACAGTATCTAAACGCGCGTCTATCTGCAGTCGATCCTGCAGGGGGAAAAGTAGCCACCGGCGGAGTAATCGCGCACCCATGGGCGTTGCGGTCAAATCGAGGGCCGCCAGGAGCGATCCCTGGCGTTGTCCGCCAACCAAGGTTTCTGTCAGCTCGAGATTGCGGCGTGAGGAGTCGTCGATAATGAGATAGCCGCTCTGGTGGAGGGGACAAAGCTGTTTGATATGGGCCAGATCGGATTTTTGCGTCTCGTGCAGATATTGAAGAAGTGCGCCGGCGGCGTTGATGGCCGCGCTGAACTGATCACACCCAAAACCTGCCAGGTTTACGGTCTGGAAGTGTTCGGTGAGGGTGGTAAGGGCGGCTACACGTTCAAATTGAAAATCCGGTCGAGGTGTCAGGCAGAGTTGGCCCAGTTCAGTGGTGAGCTGTTTGGTGAGCTCGGCCAGTGCTTCCGTTTCGGCCTGCGGCACCAACAGTTCGGCAGGCCGTAGCCGGGTAAAAGTATCGATAAGGGCGGCAGTGTTGTTGGCCGGGTAGCTGATTTCCGTGAGTTGGAACCGGCCGGTGGAGATGTCGACAAAAGCAAGCCCGGCCAAAAGTGTTTTGGTTGATTTTTTTTCGATGACCAGAGCGCTGACATAACAGTCGGCCTTGGCATCAAGCAGCTGGTCCTCGGTGGTGACACCTGGTGAAACCACCCGGACCACTTCACGTTTGACGATGCCTTTGGCTGCCTTGGGGTCTTCTACCTGTTCGCATAGGGCGACTCGGAACCCCGCTTTGATCATTTTACCCAGGTAGCCGGTGACGGCATGAAAAGGGACACCGCACATCGGAATTTTGTTGGCGTCGTCTTTGTGGCTACGTGAGGTAAGGGTAATGCCGAGGGTTTTGGATGCGACCTCGGCATCCTCAAAAAACATCTCGTAAAAATCACCCATCCGGTAAAAAAGGATTGTGCCGGGGTGCTGTTCTTTAATCTCCAGATATTGCTGGAGCATGGGAGTGATTTTAGGTGCGCTCATGGGGAAGAGAGGGGCAGAAGCTGTTGGAAGTCATCAAGCAACAAATCGAAAGTGGTCTCGATGTGCTGGGGAATGGTACGGATTTCTGCGCATACGGTTATAAAATTATGATCATCTTCCCAGCGGGGGACGAGATGGAAATGGAGATGATCGGCAATCCCGGCCCCGGCAGCTTTCCCGAGATTGAGACCGATGTTGATGCCATGGCAGCAGAGATGACGGCGAATGATAGTGCTACTGCTGGAGAGCAGCTCCATTATTCGCAGCTGTTCCGCCGTATTGAGTTCGGTAAGATCCGCCACGTGGCGCCGCGGAGCGAGCAGCAAATGTCCGTTTGCATAGGGAAAGCGGTTGAGCAGAATGACAACCAGCTCATCGCGAAACAGCAACAGATGTTGCTTTGAAAAGGTGACCTCATCTGGTGGTTCGAACAGGCAGCCTGGATATCGCGGCGCCGATCCGCAGACGTGCTCCATTCTCCATGGCGTCCAAAGGTTTTTCATGGCAGTGGTGATATCTCGTGGATCGAGGCTTTAAGCAGGTCACCTGCCTCAAGGATGGCATAGGTTCCGGGGGCCCCGTAGCGACCGGTCGTCTGAAAGCTTCCCGGGTTGAGCATGAGTACATTGCCATAATGTTGGATGCTTGGGCGATGGGTGTGTCCGTAGATCATGCAGTTGGCTTCGGGAAAGAGTGTAAAAAGGGCGTTCTCGATGTCAAGGCCAAGGTCTGCGCCGTGGGTAAGGCCTATGGTAAATCGGCCAAAGGGGAAAAGTTGTCTGGCCGGATACAATGCGCGCGCTGGCTCGCCGCACATATTGCCATGCACCGCAACTACCTCAATTTCATCGAAAACTTCAAGGATTGAGGGATTGGTCAGGTCACCGGCGTGGATGATTATATCGCAGCCTCTAAAGCAGTGGCGAACCTGTTTTTTAAACCGGCTGTCCGCTCGGACAAGGTGGGTATCGGAAAGAATGCCTGCTTTAATAATCATGGAAAAGGGTCGGCTAAAGAAATGTTTAAAATGGCAATGTAAAAAAAAAAGGGGTGGAAAACAAGTGCTGAGGCATGCTTATCCAGAGAAAGTGATTTGTTATGCAGGAAGCAGTTGAAAAATAGAAGGACTTCACGTAACATAGTCCCCCTTTAAATGAACCGATTAATAATGAGTTAAGGATACGTCTATGTACACAGCTTCTGATTTGCGCAAAGGGTTGAAAATTCAAATCGATGGTGAGCCGTACATCATCACAGATTTTGATTTTTCCAAGCCGGGAAAAGGACAGGCTCTCTATCGCACCAAAATGCGCAACATGATCACCGGGGTGCAGTTCACCCAGACCTATCGGTCTAACGATAAATTCGATAGGCCCAATCTTGAGGAGCGAACCATGCAGTTCCTCTACGCCCAGGAGGCTGAGTATCATTTTATGGATACATCCTCTTACGAGCAAATCTTCCTCACCAAGGAGCAACTTGGCGACAACCTGAGCTTCCTCATCGACAACATGGAGGTTCAGGTGCTGTTTTTTGGCGAGCGGCCCATCGATATCACGCTTCCAACCTTTGTCAACCTGGAAGTGACCACCGCCGATCCTTGGGCCAAAGGGGATACCTCAGGGTCCGACACCAAGCCGGTCACCGTGGAAACCGGGTTTCAGCTGCAGGTACCGCCTTTTGTCGAGCAGGGGGATAAAATTCAAATAGATACCCGTACCGGTACCTACATTACTCGCGTTAAAGAATAAAGTCGTATGCTTTCAGCTAGAGGCTTGCAGCAGCGATCTCAGCTGCTGCAAGCTATGCGCTCCTTTTTCTATGAGCGCGCCTATATTGAAGTCGATACCCCGGTTCGCCTCCCCGTTCTTATTCCCGAATCCAATATTATCCCCTTTACCAGTGAGGGTTTTTTTTTGCAGACTTCTCCGGAACTCTGCATGAAGCGCCTCCTTGCCCGGGGTTGCGATCGCATCTTTCAAATTTGCCATTGTTTTCGTAAGGAAGAACTCGGCCGATTGCACCATTCCGAGTTCACCATGTTGGAGTGGTACCACAAAGGCTGGAGCTATGAGGAACTCATGGTCGAGTGCGAGGCCTTGATCTGCGCTTTGGCAAAGAGTTTTGCCTCGTTAAAGGTTGGTGGTATCGATAATGGTCATGTCCTTGTCTGTGGTGAGCGGCAAGTGGATCTCTCTCCGCCTTGGGAACGCTTGAGTGTGGCTGAGGCCTTTCAACGCTATGCCGCCATGGCCGTGGACGAGGTCTTGGCGCAGGATAATTTTGATGAAGTGCTCGTGACATCGGTGGAGCCGTATCTGGGAACAACGAAGCCGACCTTTCTTTACGACTATCCCGCAGTCCTTGGTTCACTTGCCCGGCGTAAGCCAGGCGGGCCGCACCTTGCTGAGCGTTTCGAGCTCTACATCGCAGGGGTGGAACTCGCTAACGGGTTTTCGGAATTAGCTGACGCTGATGAACAACGACAGCGCTTTCAACAGGAGATAGATCGTATCCACGCATCCGGAGGCAAGGCCGGTCTGCCGGAGAAATTCCTTGCTGATTTACCGGCCATGGGAGAGTGCGCCGGTATTGCTCTGGGGGTGGATCGACTGTTCATGTTGATGATAGATGGTGCGACATTGTCGGATTCGCTCCCTTTTATTTTTGAGACATTGTAAGCTTTTGTTTGTTTTTACCCCCCTTCATCCTATACGATGATAAATGTCTATTTTTTACCGTTGTTGATTTGAAACACTGATAATCTCTAGAGATGGGAGCATGAGAGCTGTCAACTTTCCGTTGCAGACTGCTCCGGTGTCAATACCTATGCAGTAAGGGGTGATAAACGGTTCATCAAAAATTGTATGCCCAAATACTACTGGCTTACCGAAGTCGAAATTGCTTTGAAAAAATTTTTCTCGGGCCCATAGGCACCATAGTGAATTTTGCTGGCTTAAATGAAGACCAGGTTGCAAGCCGGCATGCACGTATATGGCATGTTGATCTTGCCACCACAGGGGCAGGCTTTTAAAAAAGATTTTATGATCTTCCGGGACGGTGGCGGCTATTTCCGCCAATTCTGCCGAAGGGGAAAGGCCATAACTCGCCAGAGTTTGAAGACCGCCGACTTGTAAAAAAATAGATGCATCACGACCGGAGAGGAATTGTAAAAAAAGAAAATCATGGTTACCCATGAGGGGCACTATGCGCAGTGATTTTTTTTGTTGCAAAGAAATGATAGTAGAAACAACCTCTTTGGACTGCGGCCCCCGATCGACATAGTCCCCAAGAAACACAATGGTTTCTGCTTTGTGGAGTACCTTTGCAAGGAGATTGGTTAGAGCGGTAGAGCTGCCATGAATATCTCCGATGACGCACGTTGTTGAATCAGTCTTAACCATAATAGAACGTAAATAATTTATCCGGAAACAGGCACATGATGGATATCAAACAGCGCCAGTTGATAAAAAAATATGTAGATTTGGTTCTTCATAGTTGGCGACTTAGCAGCATTTTTTTGCTTATAGGTGTCTCGCTAGGACTCGGTTATTATTTTTATATCCCCAAAATCTACCAAAGCACTGCCCTGTTGAGTTTTGAAGCGCAGCAAATCAATCCGGCCAAAATGGATCCGGAGCAAGGGCGGCAGCAATTGCGTGACTCTTTGGCTACCCTGCAAGAATTGGTAACCAGTCGCACGAGTCTTGAAAAGGTTATTATGCAGTTTTCTTTGTATGAAGGGGCGAGAAAACAGCTGCCGCTTGAAGATGTCATTGAAATGATGCGGAAAAATATTGACATCAAGCCTGTTAAGCAAGGAGATATTTTCAATGTTTCTTTTCAAGGCGCTGATCCCGTAAAGGTCGTTCGGGTTGCCAACGCCTTGGCCTCACTTTTTATCGAGGAGAATTTGAAATATCGAGAGGAGAGAGCAACCGAGACATCGAAATATACAGAAGATGAACTGGCCCTGTCAAAGAAGGTGCTTGATGCCAAAGAGCAGCAAATGCGTGATTATAAGTTGAAATATTTTAATGAAATGCCGGAGCAGCGGCAAAGTAATTTGGCGCAATTAAGGGCTCTTGTCGAGCAGAGTCAAGGAATTCAAACGTCTATCCAGGACCTGGAAAGGACCAAGGTGTTGGCGCAAGAGCAGGCCCGTCTGCAACAGCAATTAGCCGCTTTAAGTGTGCAGCCAGCTTCGCCCAATGCTCTCCCCATACATCCCGAGACTGATGGAGAGCGTTTGCAGCGTTTGCAAACCTATCTTGCCCAATTGCAAGGCAAATATACTGAGATGCATCCTGAGGTACGGCGCACCCAACAGCAGATCGCGCAACTTGAAGCAAAAGGGGTTAAGGCAACCGGCTCTGGTATCCTAGGTGGGGGCAACGCTTCAAGTCGTGCTTCTATTGCGGCGAGCTTGGAAAGTCAGCGGGTACAGGCTCAGATAAAGCAGATTGATCTCAATATTGACCAGTTGCGCCAATCGCAGGCGGCAATTCCTGCTCAAATTACCCAGTACCAAAAATGGGTTGAAGCAGCTCCGGTTCGCGAAGCAGAGTGGAATATTCTCACACGTGATTATAGTGAATTACGTCGTCACTACGACCAACTGGTTGCTAATAATCTCCAGGCCCAGTCGGCCGAAAATCTTGAGCGGAATCAAAAGGGAAGTAAATTTAAAATTGTTGATTCTGCCCGATTGTCTGAAAAACCATTTAAGCCCAATTTTGTTAAAATTTTGTTGGTTGCGGTTGTCGCAAGCCTTGGGTTAAGCGTTGGCTCGGTTCTCGCTATGGATTTTATCGATACGTCCTTTAAAGATGTCGGCGAACTGGAAGAGGCGATAGGTGTTCCTGTCATTTGTGCGATTCCTTTTATTGAACAGCCAGCCGACGTCCATAGGGATAGACTCGTTTTTTTAGTAAGCATAGTTGGAATCGGGGCATACTCCCTGGGGCTTATCATCGTTTTTGCTGTGTTATGGACAAAAGGCTTGATAATTATCTAAGTCCCCAATGAGTGAAGAAAAAACATGTATACCAAATATTTCGGACTCACGAGAAAGCCCTTTAATTTGACCCCCGAACCCAAAGCTGTTTTCATGAGTGAGGCGCATCAAGAAGGATTGGCAATTCTTAAGTATGGTGTCTTGAGTAAAAAATGCTTTTTAGTTTTGACTGCCGATGTGGGGGCAGGAAAAACGACACTTTTGCACGCCTTGGTGACCAGTCTTGACCAAGACGTGCATTTAAGTGTGTTGAACAATCCCATTCTTCATCGGGATGAATTTTTTTCTTTTTTAGCCAAACAACTCGGTCTGGAATGGGATGGGAATAAGGCCATGTTTCTGATCGAATTCGGCAAAATGCTCAAAGCCTGTTATGAAAAGGGCGAGCGGGTGGTGCTCATCTTCGATGAAGCGCATGCGCTCCCTGTCGACCTATTGGAAGAAATTCGTCTTCTTTCCAATCTTGAAGAAAAGGGACAAGACGTACTTTCCATTTTTTTAGTAGGGCAACCCGAGCTGAACGAACGCATGAGCGATGACCGTTTGTTGCCACTGCGTCAGCGTATTGGCCTTCGCTTTCACCTGAGTCGATTGTCTTTGGAGGAAACCCGGCAGTATATCCTTTTTCGTTTGCGTCACGCAGGTGCACGGCATTTTGATATTTTTTCCGAGGAAGCCATTGCTTTGATTTATAAGGTGAGCCAGGGAACACCCCGGCTTATTAATATTATCTGTGATCATGCGCTGTTAACCGGGTTTGCCGAGAATAAACCTACCATTGGTCCGGAGTTGATTCAAGAGAGTGTTGATGATCTGCATTTTCCCGGTGAAGAGACCCCCTTGCCGGTTGCGGCTCCGTCAACTCGATCTCGCTGGCCGTGGATAGTCTTGGCTGGATTGGTACTTGTCTGCCTGACAGGTGGGGGCTTATGGTGGAAGTATTACCGATGAATGATCTACTCCAGGTCACCTTGTTGTCCGTTGTTAATCAAGCTTAGTGGAGGAATGTGTGGGAAAGGTGTTTGATGCTCTGAAAAGGTCTGAAGAGTCAGAAGACTCGATACAAAGAGTCTCGGAACTGGTTGTAGAGACGCCGACGCCATCCGTCCCTGTGGGTCAAGTCGATCCTGTTATCGCGGAACCGCACACAACTGTACCAACCGACCACAGTGGACAGGGGCAATGGGATGATCGCCTTGTTTTGGCCACTGCAACAACCGGACCGGTGGCCGAGAGCATCAGGGCACTTCGCACCCGTATCCTGTTTCCCAGCGATGGTCCTGTACCACGGAGCATTCTTGTGACCAGTGCCGCTCCAGGCGAAGGTAAAAGCTTTATTTGTGCAAATTTGGCTATATCACTGGCGCAAGGCATGGATAATTATTGTCTCCTGGTTGATTGCGATTTGCGTCGTCCAACTCTGCACGATCTCTTTGGTTTGAGCAACAAGGTTGGTCTCTCTGACTATCTGCAGCACAAAAAACGAATTCCGGAATTGCTGGTCCCCTCAGGTGTGGACAAGCTTGCTATCTTAACAGCCGGTCCTACTTCTATTAACCCCGCAGAGTTACTCAGTTCGGCCTCTATGATTGGCTTGGTGGATGAAATCAGTAAACGATACGACGATCGTATCGTTCTTTTGGATAGCCCTCCGCTCCATGCCGCCAGTGAAACCGCAGTATTGGCGCAGCATGTGGACGGCGTTGTGCTTGTGGTCCGTTATGGCAAGTCACGCCGCGAGTATGTGAAGGCACTTGCCGATGCCATCGGTCGTGAAAAGATCCTCGGGGTGGTATTTAATGCCTATAAGGCAACCATGCTCGACTATAAAGTGTTTGGTTATTACGAATACCAACAAGAATATTACGCAAAGCGTCCAAAATAAAAGGACTTGCAGTTGGTGGGGACGGGACTTTTTATAATTATTGCTCTCGTAAAAAAAACTCGAGAACGAAGTTTGTCGGTTTCGTAAAAAGCCACGAAAACGACGTTTCGAGCTTCGTAACATATTGATTTCACAATGGCCAAACGCTCGGTTTTTGACTTTATACGAGTCTATCAAGTTTAGCGTATCGCACAACATGCTGTATTGACGACACGTAACTTCTCAGCTTTGGCTGCTTACGAGACTATCGTAATTATAGCAGGCAGGTTTCTCGCTGTTCATTTTTTCTGTGGCTGGATTTCATTTTTGCTGATATGTTTTCGCACTTTGTTCATCGCAATAAAGTGTGAAAAAGCCCTGATGGCCGAACGTATCGTTTTATCAAAGCAAATGATCTGACCACAAAGAGGACTTGGACATGCAACCAAAAACTAAGCTGACAGGAAAGGACGCCCTGCAGCTACTTCTTGAAGGCAACAAACGATTTATTAGCGGAAAACTTGAGCACCCCAACCACTGTGAAGAATCTCGACGCGGCTTAGTGTCCGGTCAGGACCCGATAGCCGTTGTCTTGACCTGTGCGGACAGCAGGGTTCCCCCTGTTGACGTATTCGATCAAGGGCTAGGTGATATTTTTGTGGTCCGTGTTGCCGGAAACATCATCAACGATCATATTCTGGGGAGCATCGAATACGCGGTTGCCCATTTACACACTCCGCTCGTCATGGTCATGGGCCATTCTTCCTGCGGCGCAGTCAGTGCGGTTGCCCAAGGGGTTAAGTTGCATGGGCACATCGCTAGCCTTACCCCCTCAATTGATGCAGCATTGAAAAAAACCAAGGGGCTTGACGGTAACTGGACAAACAATGCTGCTAAAGCACTGGCTATCTCAACTGCCAAAAAAATAGCTGAATCCGAACCGATTGTGGCCGATTTGGTTGAGGAAGGACGTGTTCATGTAGTGGCTACCTATTATGATTTGGAGACCGGCGAGGTTATTTTATTAAGTTAATTGAGAACTCCCGCATTACGTAAGCGAAGTACGCCTGATCTTCTCGTGATGAGAACAGGCGTATTTTTTTGTCTTCAGGAAAGTGATTCAACGGGGTTTTGGTCTTTTTTTTCTTAATTCGTTGCGCCTACTTCTTTAGTTGTGCTAACTATGCTGATGAAATTCATGCCACTTTTTCATGTGGTTATACAATATCGCTTGGAGGGTGAGGATGGGATTTCCCATTGATGAGATTGTTCTTCGTTTAGAGCAGGAAGTCAGCACCTACCAGGTACCGGTTGTGGATCTGATTGCCACTCAAACCAAAGACCCTTTTAAGGTGTTAGTTGCCACTATTCTTTCCGCTCGGACCAAGGATGAAGTAACCGCCGCCGCTGCCAGGAAGCTTTTTGCCAAAGCGGAGACAGCTACAAAATTGGCATCGCTCTCCGTTGCAGAGCTTGAGCAACTGATTTACCCTGTGGGTTTTTTCCACAACAAAGCGCGCTACCTCCATCAGTTACCTGCGGTGCTTTTTGAACTTTTTTCCGGTGAAGTACCCGATGATATCGATGCGCTGTTGCAGTTGCCGGGGGTTGGACGGAAAACTGCCAATCTGGTGGTGGCTGTTGCTTTTAATAAACCTGCCATCTGTGTCGATACCCATGTACATCGGATCATGAATATTTGGGGATACGTGAGCACCGAAACCCCTTTGCAGACCGAAATGGCGCTCCGAGAAAAATTGCCCCAGAAATTTTGGATTCGCATTAATGGCTTGCTGGTGGCTTTTGGTCAGGGAACCTGTACTCCACAGCGTCCTCACTGTGACCGATGCGTTCTCAACGATCTTTGTCCAAAGCTCAATGTGACACCTCGGCGAATCCGTAGCGAGCCGAACATAAAACCGGATTCCGATGGTCTACGTTTTGTGTCCTGGAATGTCAACGGACTACGGGCGGCGATAAAAAATGGGTTTGTAGAGGCAATTTCCCGTTTAAATCCTGATGTACTGGCCTTGCAGGAAATTAAGGCTGTGCCTGAACAAATACCGGATGAAGTTCGTGAGCTTCCCGGATACCAAAGTTATTGGTTTCCTGCCCAAAAAAAAGGGTATTCCGGAACTGCTGTTTTTAGCAAAAAGGCGCCGCTCAATGTTTTTTATGGGCTTGAGCATTCCAGTTTTGATGAAGAAGGCCGGGTTTTGACATTGGAGTATGCTGATTTCTTTTTACTGAATATTTACTCGCCTAATGCGCAGCCAGAGTTAAAACGCCTTGATTTTAAAAAGGATTTTAATCGGGCTTTGCTCGAGCACATGAATCGTCTTCGCCAACAGAAAACAGTCCTCATCTGTGGGGATTTTAATGTGGCCCATCAGGAAATCGATTTAGCCAATCCAAAGGCAAATGTAAAAAATCCCGGATTTTCCGAACAGGAACGGGCCTGGATGGATGAGGTGCTGGCGAGCGGTTACGTCGATACTTTTCGACAATTTAACCAGGAGCCCAATCAATACACTTGGTGGAGTTACCGGTTCAGTGCGAGGGCGAAAAATATCGGTTGGAGAATCGATTATTTCCTCGTGGACGGCTCGAGTGCCCCTCGAGTCGTGGAGGCCGCCATCCACAGTGACATTACCGGTTCAGACCATTGTCCGGTATCCATTGTCTTCCGTTGACAGAGTATGAGAGTAGCTTGGTCATGAAACCATACCGCATCATAATTGCCGATGATCATAGTCTGATCCGTCAGGGCCTGAAAACCATCATTGTTCATGAGCCTTCACTGCGTATTGTTGCCGAGGCTGGCAATGGAGTTGAATTGCTTGAGTTGTTACGGGAGAATCCTGCGGACATGGTTATCCTCGATATTACCATGCCGCAACTGAACGGTTTGGATGCCATGGCGGAAATCCGCAAAGTCAGCCCTGGAATCGATATATTAATGCTGACCATGCATACCAACAGTCAGTACTTTTTTCAGGCGATTTCGGCTGGTGCCCATGGGTATTTGATGAAGGAAGATTCTGAGACCGAGTTGCTCCATGCCATAGTAACTATCAGGAGCGGCAAATCTTATATTTCACCCAGGCTGTCTGCGGACGTCACTGATGAGGTCATGAACGCATTCCGGGATCAGGGGAAAGTTCCGTTGGTGGTGCTCAGTGATCGAGAGAAACAGGTGTTGAAATTGGTGGTGCAGGGTTGCTCAAGTAAAAAAATAGGCAAGATGCTTGATCTGAGTCCTCGCACCATTGATCATCATCGGGCCAGTCTTTTGAAAAAATTTAAGATGAGAAACACCGTGGATCTGGTGAATCATGTTGTGCGCAATGCCCTCATCATTCCTGATGAATAATGAGGAAGCTGTCACGGGGCACCGAATCTGCGGTATTATCGGCCTGTTTACGTACAGTTGTACACTGCACAGGCCGATGCCTTGCACTTCCGGCACCCTGCAATCGCTTGTGCGCCAGGCAAAGCTCTGGTGCTCCTGGTGGCTGCAATGCCACCCGCGGTAATTGCCTGTTCACCGCGAAATCGCCGGTTCGGCGTGTAGGGGTGACCCGAAAC
>JAQUEZ010000303.1 GCA_028684915.1 Desulfobulbus sp. | reverse complement strand
CCGGACCACTGGAAACAACCACCTGGGCATGGCGAAGCACACGATCTTTAAACCGGTAGCCTTTGGCAAACTCGCGCAACACATGGTTGGCCGGGATCTCCTCGCTCGCTTCCATGGTTAGGGCGTTATGCTCATCGGGATTAAAACTTAAGCCAACAGCAGAGAGTGGTTCCACACCGTAGCGTTCCAAGGTGCCTACCAACCCTTTTTGCGTCAGTTCGATCCCTTCAAGCATGGACTGCAGCTTTTTGGCTACGTCCTCGGCATCGGTACTGCCCTGCTCAACAGCCCTATCAAGATTATCAAGCGTGGCCAGCAGATCGCGTAAGATATTTTCCCCGGCATATTTGAGTAGTTTGCTCCGTTCGCGCTCCATCCGTTTTTTATAATTGTCGAATTCAGCAGCAACGCGCATCAACTGGTCTTGGGCAGCAGCCAGTTTTTCCTGCAATGCTTCGGTTTCATTTTCCGGCACTACTTCTTCCTCCGCAATAGCCTCCACGTCGCCCAGGTCTTCGGGGGTCTCTGTTGCCTGCTGATCACCGACAGGATCCTGTTTGTTGGTCTCGTCTATCACCTACGCTCTCCTTTTCTGCTGTTGCGGGTTCGCTTTCAATGGGATGTGTGGTGTGCGGCCGGTACCGTCGGCCCTTGTAGGCTGAGCCATGTGAACATGACCAGGCCGCTCAAATCTGGTGCGAACAATAAGTATGGCAAAATCCAGTGTCAAGGGAAGGAAATCGGCTTTTCCGGAAGAACGGCCCGTGAAAAAATCACAAGAAAAACAGTGAGAAATGAACAGTGCCAATAAAAAATCCCCTATCACCGATACGGCAAGAGGGGATTCGACGACAACAAAATGATCACCGCCTTACTCGCAGTGGGCACAGCCTTGGTGCGAATTGACGTAGCGAGTGATGCTACTGGCGATGGTTTTAAAAATCTGAACAAACTCTTCTTCCTCCTTCTCCAGAAGTGTTACCCGGAACCCCTGGAGATCGGTGGCAAAAGAAGACAGAGGCACCACGCAGATACCGGTGGAGGCTAAAAGATAATAAACAAAGCGTTTATCCGGCTGTATGTTGGACCCGGAGACCAATCGTTCGATGGTCTCACGGACCTCGTCACTGGCAATCGGCAGGCTTTGCTGATGGTTGAGCACCCACTCCTCAAACACCGCACTCATGTAGAAGGCACCGTTGGCACGGTTGACCAAGAGCCCTTTGACATTTTTGAGAATATCATAGGCCAATTTTGAATAACGCTCGTAGCGCTTGATCCGGCTTTTGAGGTGTTCCATGTACAGGGGATGCGACTTGATCCGGGGCAGGACCATCTGCGGCAGGGTGGTGGAACAAACCTCAAGCATCTTGGCATTGAGGATCGACTGCACATAGGTGGCAAACATCGGGTCGCGATGGCGGTTATACACCTCGATCCAGCCACAACGGCTCCCCGGCCAGGGCATCTCCTTGGAGATACCGCGCATGCAGATCGCCGGCACTTTGTCGCCGATAACCGTGCTCAGCGGGGCGGAGGTGGTGCCGTTGTAGGTCATGTTCTGGTAGATCTCATCACAGATGATGAACAACTCGTTCTTTTCACAGATCTCGACAATCGCCCGCATCACATCCGCCGGATAGACTGCACCTGTGGGGTTATCGGGATTGATCAGGAGGATACCGGCCACTGCCGGATTGTACTTGATATGATTTTCAATATCCTCCAGATCCGGGTACCAGAGATGGTTGGGGTCGAGGATATAGGTCACCGGCTGGGTCCCGGCATGGGCAGCCTCGGCAGAACTGTGCGTGGTATAGCTGGGTGTGGGGACCAATACCCGGGCCGTGGGTTTGAGCAGACCGTACACTTTGGAAATGGCATCGCCAAGACCGTTGAAAAACATAATGTCGTCAGCGTCGATCTGTACCCCACCCCTGCTGTTGGTGCACTGGGCCACAAACTCGCGGGTAGCCAGCAATCCCTTGGTCGGACTGTAGCCGTAACTGGCATTTTCGTAGACCGCTTCGGCAACGATCTCCTTCATCCAGTCCGGTACTTGCTCTCCCTTGGCAATGGGATCCCCGATGTTCTCCCAGTTGACCTGGACGCCCATCTTCTGCAGCTTTTCACCGACATTAACGATATTGCGGATCTCGTAATTCAGTTCACCCGCACCGACGTGCAAAATATCCGTACGCATTGTTCTAACGCTGTCGTCCTCGCAACAAACCGTAAAAACGAGCATTTTCCCCACAACCTACTAGTGAGACTGGGGATTTTTCCCTTTTGCCGTTTTTGCGATTTTATTTCTATTGATTAAATGATGGCCTCGTAAAAAGTCCATCACACTCCAAGACATGGCTCAGTAAAAACACAGATAGACAAGGAGGAGCTTTTATCACGGTGCAAAGGCATACATAAGGTATGTCGAGTGTCGGGGAAAAGCTGCGACGCAGAAAATCAGATTTTTTACGAATCCATCAAATAAGCGTGGAAATGTTTTCAGAACAAGAGGCAGGTCTTTTCCCCAACCTCCCCGTTGAAGAAGACCCCTGACCAGATGAGGTAAAACAAGCAGCGGTCTTACCACAGGGGAAAAAAGGCGTCAACAGCCCTTTTTAGGCAACCGGCAGGAGGTCACTGATCTGCTCCCGGCGAAGCGGAGAAGCGAAGAAGCTGCCCTGGGCTTGGTCGCAACCCATTTCGACGAGCACACGTTGTTGCTCTGGCCGCTCAACTCCGTCGGCCACCACCGTGCTGCCCAAGGCATGGCAAAAAGAAACAAGGGCTAAAAGCATTGCGTTTGCCCCTTTCTTGTGCGGGATTCCTTCAATGACCTCTTGACTGAGGACCACTGATTGGATCGGCAGAGATTGCAGTTGCAAGGGAATAGAGCGACCACCCCCGAACTCACTGATTGCCAAGCCAACGCCCAGCTGATTCAGTTGCTGCAAACATTCAACCAACTGGCTCGTGGCCTCGATGACGACCTGTTCAGGCAACTCCATGATCAACATACCCGGTTGCAGACCGTACTGTTTCGCAAGGAGCCTGATCATGGGCAAGAAACAGACATCCAGCAACAACCTGGCATTGCAAGCAAGAGTAAGTGGTGGACACACCCGCCCCTGACTCTTCCAGGCGTACATATCCTCGACCATCTTGCTGAACATCCAATCGGCCATGGGCCCGAGCATGTCACACTCATGCCCTGCAGCGATAAATGCCTCCGGCAGGAGCAGGCCCATGGTGGGATGCTGCCAACACGGCAACGCCTGTAAACCAACCACGCGCTCATCATCAAGAGCAACGCGTTGCTGGTATTCGATAAACAACTCTCCCTGGGCAATGGCGTGGCCAAATTGCTGTGCATTGAGCTGTGGCCGACTGCCGCTGCGGGGCAGATCCCGTCGAAAAAACTGGTAGTTGCTGCGCCCGATCTCCTTGGCCACGTACAGGGCCAGATCCGCACACTTGATCACTTCATCAATGGCGCCCGCATCATCGGGATAATGCGCAATACCGATACTGGTTGAAACTCGAATCCGGTGTTCCTTGGCTTGCACCGGTTCAGCCAAGGCAACCATAATTTTCTCTGCCACCACACCGGCGTCCTTATGCTCATTGATATCCTCGAGCACAAAAACAAACTCATCGCCGCCGAATCGAGCCACAGTGTCGGATTGGCGGCACTGACGTTTCAAACGAATGGCTACCTCTTTTAACAGGGCATCCCCGATATCATGACCAAGGGTATCGTTGATGGTTTTGAACCGATCCAGATCAAGAAACAGTACCGCCACCCTGGTCCGATTCCGCTCCGCCTTGTTCACGGCCTGCTTGAGGCGGTCGCGGAACAACAACCGATTCGGCAACTCGGTCAAGGGATCGTGGTGAGCCAGGCTATAGAAATGGGACTGGCTCTCCCTGAGTTCTTTTTCAATCCGCAAACGATCAGTAATATCGCGGGCGACTTCGATGACGCCGTAGAGGTTGCCCTGGCGATCAAGCAAGGGAGAAGCCTCCAGTTCAAAGGTGTTTTTGACCCCATTGCCGTGGTAGGGATTGTGGACCATCTTGACCTGTTTTTTCTGTTCCATGACCCTGGCCACCGGACAGGGGAAACGATCGTCTCGGCACGGCTTTTCGCCGCAATTGAAGAGTCGATAGCATTTTTCTCCCTGCAAAACGCCGACCTCACTTTTCCTGCACACCAGACGGGCAGCCGCCTGGTTGATCAGCAAGACGTTATAGTCGAGATCAATCACCATTACCGGATCACCGGCACTGTCGATCACGGTTTGAAGGAAATTACGCTCATGGTTGACCGCCTCGTGCAGCTGCTGCTGAACCAAGGCAACGGCCTGGTCCTGTTTTTTCTGCAGGGTGATATTCTGATGGGTGCCAGTCATGCGCACCGGCATATTGTTGGCGTCCCGCTCCACCACTCGCCCACGATCAAGAAACCAGGTCCACTCGCCGTTTTTTTCCTGAACCCGATATTCAATGCGATACTCATCGGTTTTACCGGCAAGGTGTTCATTCAACACGGCCAGCACCTGCTCACGATCCTCGGGATGGATGAACCGCCGCGGTATCGATGGATTGGCGACATCGGTGCGGTAATCAAGCAGTTCCCAATGATCAGGGCTGGTGTACATTTCGCCGCTGCCGATATTCCAATCCCACAATCCTGCTTGGGAGGCCTGCAGAGCCAGCTCATAGCGTTCTTCGATCAGCTCGAGCTCCTGTTGGCGCTGCTTGGCTGCCTCATCGGCAAAGAGTTGACGCAGAGCCACGCAGAGGGCTTCAACAAGCTCAGTGAGGATGGCGGTATCGATAGAGCCTGAATGAAATGCGGCGGGAAATTTAAGGGTAAGGAAACCTGATAGACTGGAAGAGCAGCGGATGGGAAGAGTCAACCCCAGCGGATTGTCACCGGCCTCACTTGCACTGTAGAGGCCGCAACTGCAGTCCTCGCAAAACACGAGCCCCCCTTCTTCAGTCTCCATGGCCCGGCGGCTGCAATCAGGCAACTGGCCTTTTTGCAGGCCATCGACCAAGGGCGGGAGGACATCCTGGAATCCGGTTTCTGCGGTGATGATTCCACCCGAGTCACTGTCAAGCAAGACTATAAGCGCAGCCTGCCCGGCACCTGGTCCGGTTAAACGGTCACAGACCCCTTGCAGCAGATTGGCTAAATCACGTTCTTGCAGGAGAAAACGACTAACGTCATATGCAGCTTCCAGCAGGGTCGGGGTTCGTTGCATGCAGGATGGTCGCTCGTTTGTCGGAAGGGTTTAGGGAGAAGGCCAAAGAATATTGCACGCAAGAACGCCGGTTTCGAACATGTCCTTGCCGATGTTTTTTTACGAAATCGACAAAATTACCCGGAGACCGTTGCTAACACTCTGTTTATGCATCAAGTTATATTATAAGTTTTGATCTTGTTCAAGAGCGTCTTACGCGTTATTTGCAACCGACGAGCCGCCTCACTCCGATTTCCGCCGGTTTCTTCCAAAGTTTTTCCGATCAACATCTTCTCCGCCTCCTTGAGGGTGGCGGGTTCTTCCACCTCCTTGGGCTCGTTCATCCCGGCCCAACGCTGGATAGCCAGCGGCAGGGCACTGAGATCAAGATAGTCACCACGCATAAGGATCACTCCACGCTCCATAGAATGCTCGAGTTCGCGGACATTGCCTGGCCAGGGATAACGGTTGAGCACATCCATGCATTCCGGGGTAACACCGCTGACCGCCCGCCCGTTTCGCTGGGCAAACTTCTGCAGGAAATAGGTGACCAACAGGGGAATATCGCCCTGCCGTTCCCGCAGGGGCGGGACCTCTATCTCGACCACATTAAGCCGGTAATAGAGGTCTTCACGAAATCGCCCGGCAGCAACCTCTTCCTCCAGGTCGCGGTTGGTGGCACAGAGGATGCGGGCATCGACCTCAAGGGTTTCCTGACCGCCAACCCTTGTCAGTTCGTGTTCTTGCAAAACTCGCAGCAGTTTTGCCTGCATGCCGGGTGAGGTCTCGCCGATCTCATCGAGAAACAGCGTTCCGCCCTGGGCCTGAACAAAGCGTCCTTCACGGCGGCGATCGGCTCCGGTAAAGGCGCCTCGCTCATGACCAAAAAGCTCAGATTCCAAAAGCGTTTCTGCAAGAGCTGCACAGTTGACCTTGACAAAGGGCCCCTCGGCTCGCTGACTCTTATGATGCAGGGCAGAGGCTACCAACTCCTTGCCGGTGCCGGACTCTCCGTTGATGAGGATGGTCGCCTCGGTGGGGGCCACATGGATGATCATCTCCCACAGGGCCTGCATCGGGGGAGAAATGCCGATAATATGCCCATCACTCCCAAAGGGCTGCCCGATATCCGCCGACTCCACCTCCTGGTGACGATGGCCCATGGCCACCTCAAGCGTGGTGCGCAGTCGATCAAAATCCAGGGGTTTGGTTAGGTAATCATGGGCCCCCTGCTTGATCGCGGCCACGGCGGAGTCCACCGAGGAAAAGGCGGTCATGATCACCACCGGAATGGCGGGATTCAGGGCATGGATGAGCTTGAGCGCCACCATGCCGTCCATGGTGGTCATACGCACATCCATAAGGATCGCATCAAAAGGGCCCTGCTCGACCGAGGCTACAGCGGTGGCTCCATCATCGGCCTCTTCCGCCTCCCATCCCCACTCGGTAAAGAGCGAGTGAAGCATGAAACGATGCACCCGTTCGTCATCCACAATCAGTACTTTGGCCTTTGTTTGTGCCCCCATGAACTGCCCCTGCCTCAATCGATCATCGCTTCATCATTACACGAGCATACTTGCGGGAAACGAGTATACTGCCTCCATGGAACATACACTGACAATACACAAGCTCATCCACGGAGGCAAGGGGCTCGGCACCCTGGCTGATGGGATGGTGGTTATGGTGGCCGGAGTTCTTCCCGGCGAGAGAGTGACCG
>JAQUEZ010000302.1 GCA_028684915.1 Desulfobulbus sp. | reverse complement strand
AAACCCGCACGTCCGGTTCGACGAGGGGGCGCTGATGCCACCAGGAAATCTTCTGATATGGAATAGCCGCGTGCGGCAAAACATAATCGTTGGTTCTTGGTGCTCTCATCAGCGCTCTACTCTACACAGGTACGTCGATAAACGGGGCCTATGGGGTTCCCCCGTGATCGGTTACAAAAAAAGAATGGGCAGAACCGTAGGAATCCGTTTTCCTCCCCCCTTTCTTTCCCCTCCAACCCAACCTTTCAGACGGCCCGAAAGTCGGGTGCGGTATCCCCCTCAAAAAAATCGTTGCGGGGACAGCAAACACCACCGGATAGACAGAGAAAGGCTGTACCGCTCCCTATTACTGCAAGCCAGTAAAATCAGGCCGTCGAGCTTCAGTAACCCCTGGACATCCCAGCCCAATTTCCTCACAGAGACTCTTCGTCCAGCTCCTGGCAGCGAAAACAGTCAAGGGTATGATCGTTGACCATGCCGACAGCTTGCATAAACGAGTAACAAATGGTCGAACCGACAAAACTGAATCCACGTTTTTTCAGATCTTTACTCATTCGGTCCGACAAATCGGTTTTCACCGGAATAGCTGCAAACGTTTGCCAACGATTCTGCTGCGGGCGTCCTGCAACGTAACGCCAAAGGTACGCATCAAAGGAACCGAATTCCTCTTGAATTGCCAACACGGCAATGGCGTTTTTGATCGCGGCATTAATTTTAAGCCGATTACGGACAATGCCGGCATCGGCAAGCAGTCGAGCACGGTCCATATCACCAAAACGGGCAACAGCCTCAATATCAAAATTGAGAAAGGCCTTGCGGTAGTTTTCCCGTTTACGCAGGATAGTGAGCCAACTCAAACCGGCCTGAGCGCCCTCCAGCACCAGAAATTCAAACAAAAGCCGATCATCATGGACGGGTACCCCCCACTCCTGATCATGATAGGCCACATAGGAAGGGTCGGCTCCGCACCAGGCGCATCGTTGTCGCATGTTATCCCTACATAAATTGAAGAACCACGGCAGCAAACCCAGAAAACCTCTGCCGCAAAAAATATACAAATTACCTTAGGTGCTCTTCAACCAAGGGGCAAGGCAGGCTTTGGATTCTTGTAATTTTTCGAATCCATCCGAGTTGATCATCGTCTGCGGATAACGGCCATCATCGCTGAATAGGGCGAGAATATCATTTGATGTTCTGCCGTTATTTTTGGCGATCTCATTGAGTGTCTGAGCGCTATCGGTAACGTTGATGCCATTGTCCCAGAGCAGTTGAACCGCTTCCACCGGGCTGTAGCCAACAATGGCGGCAGCCGTTGCTATCGGCACATCGAGGACCGATACAGCCAACCTCTGCGGTTTCATCGCAGCTAGGTTGACATGGCTCATTCCACCTGCCCAAACAAGGAGAACAAAAGCAAGAGTGAGGAGCAGACAGGCAAGCAGACCTTTACTCAATGAACGTTGGCCTGCCGTAGGAAGCGGACGATACACATAGGGATAAGGTTCGGGGCGAACAACTTCCTGCTCAAGTGGAATCAAACCGCTGATATGCTGCATATCGGCCTCCATAGAGATTAGGCAAAATTTGCTCTTGTTGTAGAAGCGGGCGCACTCATTGGCCGTGCGGTTTGGCATCCTTGCCGTTTCCGGCATTCCTCTCTTCGGAATGCTTCGGGGTGTCGTCCGAAGTGGCGAGATCGACGGTAATGGCCAACACCAACAGTCCAATGACCATGGTGACCAAGAGCAATCCTTTTGGTTCCATACGGTTCCTCCTTTGCTTAGGACTGTCTCAATCCTATCGATAAATAACGCAAAAAATGTGGCGCAAATAAGGAAAAAGGAGAATGGGCATTTGGCGGGATAAAAATGGGGGGCTTTCGCCTGGTTGGTTGACGGATTGAGGGCAAAACAGAAAACGACCCATTGCCCTTTTTGCTTACAGGAAGAGGAGAGCAAAGCCAGCAGGACAACGGGTCGTCATTTGGTCGAAAAAGAAGATTTTTCGGGTGAAGGACGGATCAGGACAGGTAACGTTTGATGACGTCGTAAAAACTTCGATTTCCTGCGTCGCAGCGTTTTTCTCGATACTCGACATACCTGATGTATGCCTTCGCGCCCCAAAAAACACTACTCTTTGTATATCTGTGTTTTTACTTAGCCATCTCTTAGATGAGTGATGGATTTTTTACGAGTTCATCAACCTTTATTTTTCTTTCCACACCGGTGGACGTTTTTCACGAAAGGCGGCCACGCCCTCTTTGGCATCTTCGGTGGAACACAAGCGGGCAAAGGCCTCGTTCATGAAATCAAAAGCTTTATAGTAGTCGGAGTCTGCAGCTGAATAGAACGATTTTTTGGCGATCTGCATGGCGACCGGACTCTTGGCGGCCAGAGTCTGTGCCCATTTCCGGGCTTCCTGCTCCAGGTCCTCATCCGGGACCACACGGTTGATCAACCCCATACGCGCCGCCTCCTCCGCCTGTACGAATTCACCGAAGAACAGCATTTCCAGGGCCTTCTTTCTACCGATTGATTTGGACACCGGAACCACCGGCCCGATACAGTTGAGCCCTACGTTGATCGCAGTCAAGCCGATACGAGCCTTGGCACCGGCAATAGCCAGATCCGCCGCCGCCACCAGCCCGGCACCGTTGGCCGCAGCAACGCCACTCACTTGGGCGATCACCGGTTTGCTCATTCGGCTGATCGAAACCAGCGGCGCCTCCATACACTCAATCCAGCCACGCAGTTCCTGCACCGATTTGCCGTCGATATAGCTAACATCAATCCCGGCGCAGAAGGCCTTGCCCTCCCCCTTGATCAGTACAACCCGCACCTTATTGTCGCCCTCGAACTCCCAAAGGGCCCGATCAAGCTCTTTGGCCAGCCCAAGAGTGAACGTGTTTAACTGACTCGGACGATTGAGTGTGATTTCGCCAACATAATCATCACCAACGCTGACAACGATATTCTCGTATCCCATGACGCACTCCTCCCATATGGTGTAAGTAAAACGCTCATTGCGAGCGCAGCCACTACGATGTACCGGCCCAGCGCATCAGAAGTAACCAACCGGATTCAT
Organism: Desulfobulbus sp.; assembly: GCA_028684915.1. Next base: position 3,909 of record JAQUEZ010000302.1, on the reverse strand, counting down.
TAAGGTTTTCCTGACAAGGCCAGCATGCTCAACACCCCTTTGCAGGCTCGGTAATAGGGACGTTCATCACCTGCGGCCAGGGCCAGAACGATACCTCCCTGGAGCACGCTCATGATCATCTCCGCCACATCCTCCATGTCCAATTGCCTGGAGAACTCTCCGTTTTCCTGCCCCTCTGTGAGAATATCTACCAGACGACCACGTACCCAGGTGAAGGTTTCTTCAACCGGATGGCGCAGCACTGGATTGGCTATGATATCGGGATCCTGGGTAAGGCGACCAATCTGACAACCGCGCAACACTTTGCGCTCGCTCAAAAGATACTTCTCGATCCGCTCATAGGCGGCACCCTCGCCGGCAAACTGTTTTTCCACTAGAGAACGAATCTGCAGTGAGCAGCGGTGGATCGCAGCTAAGGCGAGATCCGATTTGCTGGCGAAATGGTGATACATACTGCCCTGCCCGACCCCGGCCCGTTTCTGAATTGCGGCCGGGCTGGTACCGACATAACCTCTTTCCCAAAGCAACGCCTGGGCGCTCCTGACTAAACGTTCTCGTGTATCCATACTGAAAATTTCATTTTACCGACTACTAAGTACAGGAAAAAATATTTATTATTAACCAATTAAACCCACAACCACGTTCACCTTCCGTACCAATTGGTACAGCGAACATCCACTCATTGCAAGCAAAAAAAATAATATGAGGAGAGCGGCGAAATTGATTAACGGCTCGGTGCTGAAACAACGAAGAAACCCCGCACCTGGTCAGGAAAAATACGGGGTAATGGAAAAAAAGAGTAAATCAGACAGGCAACGACCAGCCCAAATCGGGTGATCTAATCATTGCCTTGGGCGAGCAGTATAAGGCACGATGACAAGCGCACAAAGAGGAACCCTACTCTTTAAGCCGATACCCTTTGGCTTCCATGCATCTGCGAATCAAACGATCACGCATATCAGATCGCTCCAGGTTGCCGCTATCCCCGACCTGGGACGATTGGGTGCTCATGGATGCCTGACGCCGGCAACCATGCATATCACGATCAAAGTCAGCTTCGGAGATACCGGGCTTGGTCCAGCTGTTGGGCTGGGTGCAACCAGCAATAAGCGTCGCAGCCACGAACAACAACCCGATCACACGGAGGCGAACAGACGGCAGTGTAACAATAATGATATTTCGCATAAATCAATTCCACCATTGAATAAGAGTATTCTTAAAAAAAAATCCCACCATTCCAAGGAGATGAAAGAGCCGACATCCGCCCAGAAAAAAGGAAGGCTGCCGGGTTCAGAGCATGCCGACAATGGCCCCGGTCATCAGCGAAGCCAGGAGTCCGGCCAGCAGTGCCTTGAGGCCCATGGCGGCGATTTCGCTTCTCCGATCCGGACACAGCGCCCCCAGACCGCCGATGAGAATACCCAGACTACCCAAATTGGCAAAGCTGCACATGGCGTACGTAAGAATGATCCGGGAATGATGCCCCAGGGCTGTGACCGGCAGTTTGGCCATCTCGATATAGGCGAGGAGCTCGTTGAGCACCACCTTGGTCCCCATCAGAGCCCCGGCGGTTTTAGCCTCTGTCCAGGGAACGCCGATCAACCAAACAACCGGCGCCATGACCGCACCAAGGATGCGCTCCAAGGTTAAGGGGGCACCTGCGACATCCGGCAGTGCTCCCAGGCTGATATTACAGAGCTTCACCAGGGCAACAAAAACAATCAAAATGGCGACAATGTTAAACAGTAATTGCAGGCCATCCCAGGTGCCCTTGGCCAGGGCATCCATGGCGCTGGTAGCCTCGGATCGGACGATCTCGCCGCCTATGGTCTGTTGCTCGGTTTCCGGGATAATGATCGCTGCCAAAACCAGGGCTGCAGGGGCGTGAATAATGGAGGCGGTGAGAATATGGCCGAAGGCATCGGGGATCACATCTTTCAGCAGGGTGGCATAGAGCATCAGCATGGTGCCAGCGATGCAAGAGAGCCCAACAGCCATCATCGCAAAAAGTTCGCTCCGGGTCAGCCGCAGCAGATAGGGCCGAATCAGAAGCGGCGCCTCGATCATCCCAAGAAAGACGTTTCCGGCCGCGACCACTCCAAGAGCGCCGCCTACCCCCATGGTTTTCTGCAGACACCAGGAAAAGGTGCGCACCACCCGGGGCAAAATACGCCAATAATAGAGCAACCCGGTCAGAGCCCCGATGACCAGCACCAGGGGCAGTGCCTGGAAGGCCAGGGTAAAAGAGCCGCCGGGGCGGGTCTCGGCAAAGGGCAAAGGACCGCCGCCCACATAGCCGAAGACAAAGGAGGTGCCGGCGATGGTCGCCTCCTGGAAGGCCAGCACCACCGCATTGAGTTGAACAAAGACCTGGCGAAAAACGGGCACCTTCAGCATCAAAACAGCTATCAGCACCTGAAGCAGCAAGCCGGATAGAACCAGCCTCCAGGACAAAGCGCGCCGATTTTCACTCATGAACCAGGCCAGCGACAACAGCACCGCAATACCGATACAACCTCGTATCATCCCCCCTCCCAAATCCAGTCAGTTATACGCTCATGTTCAACAACGGCGGCACAACATACTGCCCCTCTGTTTATACACCCCGACAAAGAGAAAAAAAGCCGTTTATTTGCGTCTCTCTATTCCTGGGCACCAACTCCCCCCAGAGCTAGGCATCAGCCAGCCCTTGCCTTGTGGGCACTACTGCCCTGCCACTCCCTATAAGCACCTTTTCAACGCCCATGCCGACGACCTGCAAGCGGCTCTTTGCAAAGGACGAATCCTGACGGGCGCGTAACTCGGGGGTACGGACGATTGCAGCGTTGGTTGTATTCTATTCCTCGGATGACTTTTCGCTACTATCCGTCGCCATTGGGGATTTTCCAGGGCGGGATCAGCGAGAAACCGGCTGACCTGGGAAAGACGAACGGGTTGGCGGCAGCCCGGCTGCACCACTGTGCTTCAAACCATTTTTCGACAACCTCGCGGTAGGTGGCCTCGTTACAGGATCGTTCTCCGATACAAAGAGGGCGTGTAGGCAATACATTGCTCGCGGATCCATCTGAGGACAGAGATGTTAATTCGAATACGCTTCCAGCCCGCAGCGCATCGCCCCCTCGACGGTGCCGTCGAGATGCTCGGTGCCGGGGAACATCCCCTCGTCCGGGTCATAGTCACCCGTGCTGTATTTAAAGATAACGAAATCCCACCCATCAAGAGCACCGGTAAACTCCAGGCGGGCTATGGGAATCGCCTTGTAACCGTAGTCGGCTCGGTCCAGATATAAATAGAGGCCCTTGAATCGTCCGATGTAACGGCATTCGCCCTGGAGCGTCTGTTGATTGAACTGTTCAATACGGCTATGTACTTCCCGCTGGATCTCTTTAGGAATGGTTTTTCCGGCCATGAGTACTCCTTATGCTCTGATTGATAGGGAAGCTCTTACTCCCCTCAAGGCGAAAGGTTGCCAAATTATCTCGGCAAACCGGGGGAGTAAACGCCTCTTTTCCCCTTTCACCACGACAAGGCGGCCCCAAAGACGTTGCCCCTTTGACTTTTCGTCGCTATTCTTTTGACGGGCTTGTCCCGATCCTCCTTCCCCGACACGGCAGATTGTACGGTTGCTCGGATTCATCAATGTGAAAGCAAGCTGGAGACGGCACCGACCAACCTAGGAACGCGGAAGCGAAGAAACAATCAAAAGAAGCGCTGTGCTGGCCGCTTATATATATAAAGCCCGTTTCCTCAAAAAGAGAAAACGGGCCAGGCGTTCATCAAGCTAAATAGTGCCTGAACGGAAATTAAAAAATATCGATAAATCAGAGTGTTATTATAACGGCCGTAGGTGAAGAAAATTTGATCGCAGGCAATAAGGATAGCGGAGTATTGATGTAACATATTGATTAT
>JAQUEZ010000301.1 GCA_028684915.1 Desulfobulbus sp. | reverse complement strand
GGGTTACTGGGTTCATGCTGGGGTGCAAATGCTCTTCGGGGAGAACAATTTCGCGGTGCGTTTTCCCTCGGCACTTTCCGTCGGCCTTTCGGCCCTGCTGGTGTTTTTCTTGGTACAAATGAAACGCCCTCGACAGGACCACGGGGATGATTCGTTTGCGGCGCTTGCCGCAACCCTTGTCTTTCTCTCCTGTTTCGAAGTTTTTGGGATTGGCAATACGGCGGTGCTGGATAATCTCTTTTCCTTTTTCCTAACCGCCTGCATCGCGGCTTTTTATTGGGCCACCGAGGCCAATCGGGGCAGTGCTCGGGAAAAGCTGTGGTTGGTCACAGCCGGAGCGTTTTGCGGAGTCGCTTTCTTGACCAAAGGTTTTCTCGCCTTGGCTGTGCCGATCTTGGCTGTGGTTCCATACCTGCTTTGGCAGCGTCGCTTCCTCGATATTCTGCGCATGAGTTGGTTGCCCATCCTTGTCGCCATAATTGTGGTTTTGCCTTGGGCACTTACCATACACCTGCGGGAGCCTGATTTTTGGAACTATTTTTTCTGGAACGAACATATTCGCCGTTTTGCTGGCAATAATGCCCAGCATAAGGAGTCGATCTGGTTTTTCTTGCTTGCCGCACCAGCCTTGGTCTTTCCGTGGACTTTTTTCATCCCTGCAGCCAGTGCGGGGATCAAGAAAATTTGGCATGAACGGCCAGAATATTCCAGCTTGCTGAAGTTTTGTCTGTGCTGGCTGCTGGTACCTTTTCTCTTTTTCTCACTCTCGCACGGCAAGTTACTCACCTACATTCTGCCCTGTTTTCCACCCTTTGCCATCCTTATGGGGCTGGGGCTGTTACAACTATTACGACACAATGGTCAAAGTAGGATGTTTCACGGCGGTATTATCGCCAATAGCCTGCTCTTGGCGCTGTTGCTGATCGCCTTTGTCGGACTCCAATTTTGGGGCCTACATGGAGTCAGGCCGTATAGCCACGCCTGGAAGGTGATCATGATTGTCAATGGCCTCCTTTTCTTTCTCCTGTTTTGTTATTGGTCCTATCAAGACAAGCGTGCACAAACAAAAATCACCTTTGTGGGCATGTCTCTACTCCTTGTCTATGTTTTGGCCCATTACGCGCTTCCGGGTCAAACGATCGAGGCGAAATGCCCTGGTCCCTTTTTGGAACAACATCGAATGTCCATAGCGCCGGACGATCTCATTATTTCTGATGAGGAATCTATTCAGGCCGTCTGTTGGTACCTGAAACGAAATATTGTCTATAATCTCGGCCCGGCCGGTGAACTTTCCTATGGCTTGGCGTATCCGGATGCGGCAGGTCGGCTTATTAATGTTGCAGCAGTGACGGAACTGATCCAGCAGCATCGTGGCAAGACCGTGCTTATTGCCCGTGTTCGTACCGTCAATCGCTGGCGGGATAAGCTGCCACTACCTCAATCGCAGTTTTCTAGTGGGGAAAATGGATATATTCTCCTGAAATACTAATCTTTTTCTGGGACGACTTCCTTTGGGTTGCGGTCATCCCAGAACAGTTGTCTAAAAGGGGTCACATGGCTATCTATCTCCCTCTTATTCTGTTCGGCGTCCTACTGAACGCAGCTGCCCAGTTGGCCTTGAAACAAGGAATGCGCCAGGTTGGGTACTTTGATTTCATGCTCAGTAATCTCTCGCGGATATTTTGGGCGGTTGCCGGAAACGGCTATATTTGGGCCGGATTGACCTGCTATGTCATCAGTGTGGTAGTTTGGCTCCTAGTGCTCTCTCGGGTTGAGGTGAGTTCCGCCTATCCGCTGCTCTCGGTTGGCTATATCGTGACTGCCTGCGCTGGTTGGTTCTTTTTCCAAGAAAATCTGAGCTTAACCCGTTTACTGGGCATAGCCGTTATTTGTCTGGGAGTCTACCTTATCACCAGATCATCATAAAAACCGCCCAGCTTCCAAAGTATCCCTACCATGACTGTGCAAACCCGTATCATGCTCTTTATTGTAGGCTCAGGTTTCCTCGCGAGTCTGCTTTTCTCCCTAGTAGTCTTTTATGAAATGATCGAGCAGCCATTTAACCTGCTTGATACTGTTTTACGGGAAGAAGGGACTAGAGTTGTGCGATCGCTTGCTCTCTCTCCAGCCGGGACGATGCTGGAGGACAGGGACAGGAAAAATCTGGGAGTGGATCAATACTGGCTTGAGGTGCGAGAAGAAGGGGGTGATCTCATCCTCTTTCGTTCGCCGCTTGCCGAGGAGCTACCTTTTACCCCCTCATCGTCCGATTCGGTTGCAACTGTACATCTCCATGCTGGGGAAATTAGGCACAAGTTATCGCAGTACAAAAGCAACAGTCCTGTCTTGCGGATGATCACCTTCTCAGTGGAAAGTGCCGGGCATCATTATAGGGTGCAGATAGGGCGGCCCATGGAAAAACTCCATGAGGAACTTTGGGAGATGGTGTATGGGCTCTTTGCAGGGCTGGTTCTTTCCACCTTGGTACTTAGTGCGCTCAGTCGATCGGTTGCGAGAAAGATTTTGCTGCCAGTACAACAGATTAAGGATATGGCCAGGAATATAAGCGAAAAAAATTTGAGCCGGCGTATCCCCTTGCAGGAGCCTGGTGACGAAATCAACGAACTGGCTAAGACGATCAACCTTATGCTAGATCGTTTGCAGCATTCCTTTAATCGCCAGCGAACCTTTCTCTATGCCACCTCCCACGAAATGAAAACTCCTTTAGCCTCGATCCGTTTGGCGATCGATGATATCCTTTCAAGGGAAACAGCAGGATATCTGTTGGCACAGGAAGATCTATTGACCATCAGTAAGCAAAGCTTTCGCCTGGAGCGACTGGTTAAAGATTTGTTGACTCTGTCTTCATTAGAGACGATGGCCGGAGGCAAATGGAGCCCGGTTGATCTATCGGTCTTGCTGGGCTCATTGGTAGAAGAGTTCACGGAGCTTGCTAAAGAACGCGGCATCGCCATGCAATGTACAATAGAACCGGATTGTGTTGTCCAAGGCGATGGGGGAAAACTTCATCGAGCCCTGGTAAATGTGTTTGACAATGCAATTAAATTTACCGATGCTGGGGGGCGGATCGACATCGCCTCGCAACTGGCTGCTAATACAGTGGTGATCATCGTTGCCAATACTGGGGCAGGCGTAGCCGAGACCGATCTCAATGAGGTGTTTGAGCCATTCTTTCGGGCTGAAAAATCGCGGGCAATTGAGTTTGGTGGTTTTGGCTTAGGCTTGGCAATTGTAAAAAAAATTGTCGATCTCCATCAGGGATGCGTTACTTTTACAAGTGGATTGGAACAAATAACCACCATTACGTTACGTCTTCCCAGCCTGTAAATGTAATTCAAAGTAGAAGTGTCATCCGTTCGATGGTAGTAGCTCTGTTGATGAAAGTCTTCGCTTCAACCTTCTGTGGTACCAGTGGACACCCAGACCATCGAACTTCAAGCAGAGGTGACAGAGTGAATGTGTTCGTTCCCCCACCATGTACTTCTTCAAGTTAGGAGCAAGGCCTGTCTACCAAAAATACAGCCTGTTTCAGTAGCTCTTTTGATGGCCCCGCAGCAATAACGACGACAAGATTGCCGGCCTCGATATCTTCTAAGCCCAATAACTGGGCAGTATTGAGCTCGATTGTGACCATTGATTTTTTATTGAGAACTGCGTGTTGGATAAAAGGTGAAACAGCCTCTAACAATCGCGTCATTTGTTCCTTTGTTCCTATCATTTCTTTAGCTCACCTTAAATAATGTTCCGTAATATCGGCGCGTTCATGTCCCATTTCTCGAGAAATCTGGCCGATAGCCTGCTCATAGGTTTTGCCGTGCTGCTGAAGCTCTTGATGCCGATTCTGCGCCCAGGACCAGCGCAACCCATGCGTCCCTTGATATTTCTGACCAGAGACATTGGCAGCATTTTTTAACTCTTCCCGGTAAGCGCCAGCTGAGACTTTAAACAGTCCCCCCTCAACCGCTTGTTCCAATTTGGCGTAGGTCGCGGGCGTCACCGCAATTTCTCTCATCTTGCCGCCCTTCCCTTGAATACTGACCATCCCTTTCATTTGGCCGGTCTGCGCATCGGGCCTGAGTCCCCGTAATTGTTCCCGGTGAATGTAGGTTGCCTCTTTGACCCGCGCACCACCTTCCTGCTGAAGAGCCGCCGCCAGCCGGAAATTTTCCCCACGTACAGCCTCAACCAGTTCGCGCGGTGCGGAATACGCCCGGCTTCCCTCAAACCGATCTAATTCTTTTCCGGTCGCTCTGGCCTCAGAGATTGCCTGCGAGAAACTGTACTCTCGGCCGGTGCCATGCTGCGCCGCATAACGGTTCAACGCGACTTCCAACTTTTCCAGAGCAGCCGAATACTTGCTCAGCGTGGCATGCGCGACGCCATCCTCTATCTTCGACTCCAAAAAGGCTTTCATCTCCGCGCCGGAGAGCTTTTCGATGTCTTTTACCCCCAACTCCTCTTTGGCATAACGGAGACAATCTTTAGCCACATCGCGGTATGCATCGAGGGTGGCATACGATTTAACCCCCATCTGCTTACCGATTTCATGCCAGGTCCTCGCACCCTCGGCACGAGCTTCCGTCTTGGCCTCATGCTTGGAGGTGCCAAACTCTTTGACTGTCTCAAAAACCAGATGTACCTGGTGAGCCACAGAACCGCGCATTTTTCGCTAATTATCCTTTTTCATTCCGGTATTTATTTTCTCCCCCGGACGGGTTGGTGTCTTGAACTCCGTGATTTTTTTTTCAGAGGTGTCGAACTCTGGAAAACAGTCCAACCGGACGATTTTCAATGCAGATTGTTCAAATCGGAGCCTGCCACTCCATCTTTTTTGCGGTTCATAGTAGCCCCGCACAAACAGCCCGTGAACCACATCCTCACGAGTCTCTCCAAGCCGTGGTTAAACGTACCTTGGAGGGTATCCACGTACTTCTTCGCTTAGAAGTATTCGCGTGGCCGATAAAGCCGCCGAAAGACATATTTCACAGTGCCTTCCAGGTGACTTACATATGCCTCCTTTTTAGCGAGCGGCTGCGCCGAAGTCAACGACAAATTGCGATTAAAAATCGCTTTCTGTCGCAATAAAGCTGCTCCAGAAAGCGATAGAATACAGATTGTTATAATATCTATTGCGTCAATTTAATAAATTTTGTATCATTATTTAATTCACTCATAAAGTACACTTTCCGCAAAAGTTAATGGACCGAAAAATCGTCGATAGCCTCAGTAAAACGACCGCCGAAGAACGGGAGATATTGTTTCAGTGGTTCACTGACCAGGGGGACGTGGTCCGGGTTGCAGTGGTGCGGGAACAGGGCGAGTTTGCCTCACGACACAAAGGCGAATACCAGAAAGCCTACCGCAGCGAATTTTACTACGCGATGCTGGTGCGGGCTGTGGCAAAACTGCGCTGGATCGAATCGGCCCATGCCCAAAAAGCTGCCCTGGCTGACGAGGAAGCCGGAGAGTTGACAGCACGTCGGAGGGCACGGATCAAAGATAAAACCAGTACCCGGCGCCACAAACCGAGCCCCAAAAAAGAAATCATCCGTATCCGTTATTTTGAGGAGATCAAGCAACTCCGGTCAGAAGGGTTTTCCTGGCGACAGATTGCCGCCTTTTTACAAGAATACCGCAAAGAATCCTTTGGCTGGACCTATCTCAAGACGACCTATCAGACATTGGAAAAAGAGCGCGCAAGGGAGATGGAGGAATGAATCTTTTTGGAAAAAGTAAAAAAGAACAGAAACTGGAAGAAAATTTAGAAGAAATTCTTAACACTATAGAAAACAGTGGTTTTACTGACATCAATTCTCTTTGCCAGTACATATCTGATACGGAAGAAAAATTAGAAGAAAATCATGCAGAGATAGCAAATCTTCGTTGTGAACTTGATAAGTCGATACAACGCGAGAAATTAATTCATGAAAAACTTAATAACTGCATAAAAAGTAATAATTATTTTTTTAAATACGCCAATTTTGCGATGTACTCGTATTTAATCACCATGATACAACGTGACAACGTTGTCTATGAATTAGAACGAAGAAATGCTGATATTGTTCTCTCTTTAGAGCGAAAAGGGACACCACCAGAGAAGGTGGAAAGATCTGCGAATAAAAATGCAAAAAAAATTTTGAAATCAATCAATAAAAGGCCAGATAATTGGGATTCTGTTCTCGATGAGAAAGACAAAGAAGCCTACCAGCAGTGGATAACCACAATAACCATGACTTCATCCTTGGTTCCTGTGGCCAACGCATTCAATTTTCTGGAACTGAGGGAAAATAGATGGGAGTACTTTTGAGTGAAGAAGAGAAAAAAATCATCCATCAACGTCTTGAAAAACTTCGATACAAGCTCAGACACACAGCTGAAACGAGATTTAAGCAGATCGAAAAGGCTTGGAAATGTTTTTCAAAACAAAGAGAACTTAAAAACGAAATTCGAGAATGTCTCAAATCTGTCCCCCATGAATTTCGCTCCAGGAAATCACGGCGTTCCCGGTGTGAGCATCCGTTAACCGGGCGTGCAGCGGCACAATATCAGGAAATCACTTTGCAATATCGCCTAGATGAACTTGAAATGATATGCTACCGTCAAATTAACGAGGGAGCCGAGGGCCAATTAAAGGTCGGTGTGCCAAAATCTTTAGTAGATCGCCGCACCGTGCAGGCCAAGAATGAACTCAGATTTTTTTTGGATCAAAACCCGAGCGAGAGTGATTTGTCCTTTGACCACAAAACCTTCGCTGCCGCGAAACCTTTACGGCACCTCCGTGCCTACCCTCGTTTGAACAACTTTCAGCGATCTTGGGGCGACAAGCCCGGTTCCTGAGACGAGGAAATAAACTGCGGCCATCCCCGTCCAAGGGACGGGGGCTTTATAAAAAAACTCAAAACAGCGCATTGAAGGTGGCGGGTGTGCTGGATCGACAACCGCTTCGAGCACTCTCCAGCACGCCTGGAGTTCATCCGTCTCGACTTTTTTCT
>JAQUEZ010000070.1 GCA_028684915.1 Desulfobulbus sp. | reverse complement strand
ATAGAATATAAGGTTTTACCTGTTCAAAATGCGTGATCGTGGTATTCTCCCCCCAACCAAATTCTTGTTTTTTTACAATTGAGCCCTCAGAGGTTCACTGAAGCCATTGAGGCAAAGCGGCTCTAGAGTTTAATCTGGATCGTTAGAACCCTTTAACAGTTAGACCTTGGCATGATTGAAGACATCAAGAAAACACTCTGGGCAACAGCTGACAAGCTACGCGCCAATATGGACGCCGCCGAATACAAGCACATCGTGCTTGGCCTCATTTTCGTCAAATATATCTCCGACACCTTCCAAACCCGCCGTGATGAACTGACGCATCGCTTTGCCGACGCGGACGACGACTACTTTCTGCCTGATGCCACACCCGCTTTGTTGGCCGAAGAACTTGAAGACCGCGACTATTACAAAGAAGTCAACGTGTTCTGGGTGCCCGAAACGGCACGTTGGGAAAGCCTTCGAGCCCAAGCCAAGCAGGCCGACATCGGCAAACGCATCGATGACGCTCTAGCCTTGATCGAAACAGAAAACCCCAAGCTCAAAGGAATCCTCGACAAGCGTTATGCCCGCGTACAACTGCCCGATGGCAAGTTGGGGGAGTTGGTTGACCTGGTCTCACAAATCGGCTTCGGTGAATCCGGCGATACAGCTAAGAACCATGCCCGTGACCTGCTCGGCCAGGTTTACGAATATTTCCTTGGCCAGTTTGCCAGCGCAGAAGGCAAGCGCGGCGGCCAGTTCTACACACCGGCCTCTATCGTCAAAACTCTGGTTGCCGTGCTCGCTCCACATCATGGCCAGGTCTATGATCCTTGTTGTGGCTCTGGTGGTATGTTTGTGCAGTCGGAGAGATTCATCGAAGCTCACGGCGGCAAGATCGGTGATGTCTCAATTTACGGCCAAGAAGCCAACCCCACGACTTGGCGACTGGCGGCGATGAACCTTGCCATTCGTGGCATCGACTTCAACCTCGGCAAAGAGCCCGCTGATACCTTCGTGCGAAATCAGCACCCTGATCTTCGCGCCGATTTTGTGCTCGCCAATCCTCCTTTCAATATCTCCGACTGGTGGCATGGCAGCCTGGAAGGTGACCCGCGCTGGGTTTATGGTACTCCACCACAAGGCAACGCCAACTATGCTTGGCTGCAGCACATGCTGCACCACCTTAAACCCACGGGAAGGGCGGGTATAGTCCTCGCCAACGGCTCCATGTCATCCAGCCAGAACAGCGAAGGTGACATCCGCCGCGCTATGGTCGATGCCGACAAGGTCGAAGTCATGATCGCACTGCCTACCCAACTATTCTTCAACACCCAGATTCCTGCTTGCCTGTGGTTCTTGGTCAAGGAAAAGTGCGAAAGACAAGGCGAAGTCCTGTTTATCGATGCTCGCAAGCTCGGTAGTATGATCAGCCGTGTGCAATGTGAATTCACCGATGAAGCCATCGCAAAAATCGCCGGCACCGTAGCCGCTTGGCGGGGCGAGATCACATCAGATAAAGAAGCATATACCGACATCGCAGGCTACTGCCGCAGCGTCCCATTGGCTGAAATCGCTGAACACGGCCATGTCCTTACGCCTGGTCGCTATGTCGGCGCAGAGGCCATTGAAGATGATGACGAAAGCTTTGTTGAAAAGATGCAAAAGCTTACCGAAACACTAGGCGAGCAAATGGCCAAAGGAGCGGAACTGGATCAACTGATACACCAGAAGCTGGGAGGACTGGGGTATGAGTTCTGAGTGGCAAAAAATCACGCTAGCGGATGTTGTCGAAACGGCCAACACCGGTTTGGATGCCATTAGAAGAGCTCCAATAGTTGCACAGGACACAGGAATTAAGTGCTTGCGTATACAAGATGTTTCGCAATCAAAATGCTATTCTGCGTGGGGCAACACAGAAACAACAGAACGTGACTACGCAAAATATCAGCTTAAGAAAAACGATATAATCATGGCACGTACCTGCTCACCTGGAATTTGCCGAATCATAAAAAGTGATATGGCTGCTGTTTTTAATAACGGGCTTGCTCGTATACGAACCAAAACCGGAGTAGTAGATCCAAATTTCCTTTTCTATGTTTTCAAGTCTCATGACTTCATAGATTATATTTATGGCATATCTCACGGAACGTCCGTGCAATTGAACATGAAAGTGGGTGACCTCACGAGGTACCAATTTGTAATGCCCCCACTTTCAGTTCAGCGCATAATAGCCGCCTTGCTCGAAACTCTTGATGACCGCATCGCCCTGTTACGAGAAACCAACATCACCCTCGAAGCCATTGCCCAAGCACTGTTCAAATCCTGGTTCGTGGATTTCGATCCCGTGCGCGCCAAACAAGAAGGTCGCGAACCGGAAGGGCTGGACTCTGTTACTACTGCGCTCTTCCCTGACAGCTTTGAAGAATCAGAACTAGGCTTAGTGCCTAAGGGATGGCAAACCTTACCGCTTGAAAAAGCAGTGGAAAGTGTCGGCGGAGGCACACCAAACACGAAAGAGGCTATATTTTGGGAACCGGCCGAATTTGCATGGACGACGCCTAGGGATTTGTCGGGTTTGCAATCTCCAGTTCTGCTGAAAACTGATCGGCTGCTTTCTGCCAAGGGAGTAGCCAACGTGAGTTCTGGTTTGCTACCTAAAGGGACGCTGTTGTTATCCTCGCGTGCGCCAATTGGTTACCTTGCTATCGCGCAAATTCCGCTGGCAATAAATCAAGGGTACATAGCAATACTGCCAAGTAGCCAGTTGCCGCCGTTATACATGCTCTTTTGGTGCAAACAGAACATGGAAATCATCAAAAGTCGTTCCAATGGTTCAACCTTTATGGAGATCAGCAAGAAGGCTTTCCGCCCAATTCCAGCACTCGTGCCGCCAGTGTCGTTGATCAATAGCTACATGGCTGTAGCGGAGCCTGTCTTTGAACGTTTAGTAAAAAACGAGCAACAAGCTCAAACCCTCACCAATCTCCGCGACACATTACTCCCCCGCCTGATCTCCGGCCAGTTGCGCTTGCCGGATGCCGAAGCACTTGTCGAAGAGGCCGCCGCATGAGGTATAAACACCCTCCATCATCTCACTATCGGGAAATTCTGAAATGACCGAAGACCAACTGGAGCAAGAAACCCTAAGCTGGCTGGCCGATGTCGGCTACTCAACCGTTTATGCCCCAGATATCGCGGTCGATGGCAAGGCACCCGAGCGAAGCAATTATACCCAGGTCGTTTTGGTCGAACGCTTGCGCAATGCAATCAACCGGCTTAACCCTCTGGTTCCTCTGGTCGCCCGTGAAGACGCCTTGCAACAAGTTTTGAACCTAGACACACCGGTGTTATTGGCCGCCAATCGCCAGTTTCACCGCTTGCTTATCAACGGAGTTCCGGTTCAATACCAAAAAGACGGGGAGACCCGAGGCGATTTTGTACGCCTGATCGATTTTGTCGATGCCTCGGCCAATGAGTGGCTGGCGGTCAATCAGTTCTCCATCAAAGGGGCTAAATATACCCGTCGCCCCGACATCATCCTGTTCATCAACGGTCTGCCTCTCGTGTTGATGGAACTCAAGAACCCTGCCGATAAAAATGCCGATATCTGGAAAGCTTTTGACCAGATTGAGACGTACAAGGAACAAATCCCCGATGTGTTCCAATACAACGAGATTCTGGTGATCTCGGATGGAACGGAAGCACTCATGGGCGGGCTTTCCAGCAACGCTGAGCGTTTCATGGCCTGGCGCACTATTGACGGCGTGACGCTCGATCCCCTAGGGCAGTTCAACGAGTTGGAAACCCTGGTGCGCGGTGCGCTATCTCCGGCTATTCTGCTCGATTTCCTACGTTTCTTTGTTTTGTTCGAAGACGACGGCACCCTGGTCAAAAAAATTGCCGGATATCACCAGTTCCATGCAGTCCGTGCGGCAATCAATCAGGTTGTGGATGCCTCGCGCCCTGACGGCAGTCACAAGGGTGGGGTGGTCTGGCATACCCAAGGATCAGGCAAGAGCATTACCATGACGTGCTTTGCAGCCCGCGTGATGCGCGAGGCTGCCATGGAAAACCCGACTATCGTCGTCATCACCGACCGCAACGATCTGGATGGGCAGTTATTTGGCGTCTTCTCACTGTCGCAGGATTTATTGCGTGAGCAACCGGTGCAAGGTGAAACCCGTCAAGATTTACGGGCTAAACTGGCTAACCGGCCTTCCGGCGGTATCGTATTCGCCACCATTCAAAAATTTATGCCTGGCGAAGATGAAGACAGCTTTCCTGTGCTGTCGGATCGTCACAACATCGTGGTGATTGCCGATGAGGCGCACCGTACCCAGTACGGCTTTGAGGCCAAGTTCAAAGGCGACACTAAGGGCTATCAGGTTGGATATGCCCAGCATTTACGGGATGCTCTGCCGAACGCGACTTTTGTCGCCTTTACCGGCACGCCAGTATCTTCCGCAGACCATGATACCCGTGCTGTGTTTGGTGATTACATCCATATCTACGATATGCAGCAAGCCCGCGATGATGGCGCGACGGTCGCTATTTATTTTGAATCACGCCTGGCCAAACTAGGGCTGAAAGAAGAGGCGTTGCCAGACATCGACGCCGAAGTAGACGAGCTAGCAGAGGATGAAGAGGACGACCAAAAATCACTACTAAAAAGCAAATGGGCGGCACTGGAAAAAATCGTCGGTGCCGCACCACGCATTCAGCAAGTGGCGGCAGACCTGGTTGATCATTTTGAGGAACGCAGCAAAGCACAATCCGGCAAGGCTATGATCGTGGCCATGAGCCGCGAAATCTGCGTGCATCTGTATGATGCCATTGTCGCCCTACGGCCAGAATGGCATGATGTTGATCCAGAAAAAGGTGCGGTCAAGGTGGTGATGACTGGCTCAGCGAGTGACAAGCCTTTGCTGCGACCGCATATCTATTCCAAGCAAGTTAAAAAGCGGCTTGAGAAGCGCTTTAAAGACCCCGACGATCCGATGCGTCTTGTGATCGTGCGTGATATGTGGCTCACAGGCTTTGATGCACCTTGCGTGCATACAATGTACGTGGACAAGCCCATGAAAGGCCACAACCTGATGCAAGCTATTGCCAGGGTAAATCGCGTTTTCAGTAATAAACAAGGCGGCCTGGTTGTCGATTACATCGGTATCGCCAACGATCTAAAACAAGCCTTAGCGGAATACACCGCCAGCAAAGGACGTGGTCGCCCGACTGTCGATGCTCATGAAGCCTATGCCGTGCTGGAAGAAAAGCTCGACGTACTACGCTCCATGCTGCACGGATTCGATTACAGCGGATTCCTGACCGGAGGCCACAGTATATTGGCAAAAACGGCTAACCATGTGCTCGGCATCCAGGATGGCAAGAAGCGGTTCTGTGACACCGCCCTGGCTATGTCCAAGGCCTTCACCTTGTGCTGCACACTGGATGAAGCTAAGGCAGTGCGTGAAGAGGTGGCCTTCTTCCAAGCGGTCAAGGTGTTGCTGACTAAAAGGGAAATCAGCAGCAAAAAGAAAACCAATGAAGAGCGCGAGCTTGCGATCCGCCAAATCATCGGATCGGCAGTCGTGTCAGAAGATGTCGTTGATATCTTCAGCGCTGCGGGTTTGGACAAACCCAATATAGGCATCTTAGATGAAGATTTTTTGAACGACATACGCAATTTGCCAGAACGCAATCTTGCCGTTGAGTTGCTGGAGCGCCTGATGGAAGGCGAAATCAAGTCTCGCTTTGCCACCAATGTCGTACAATATAACAAGTTTTCAGACCTGCTTTCCAATGTCATCAAGCGTTATCAGAACCGTTCCATCGAAACCGCGCAGGTGATGGAAGAACTGATCCAGATGGCCAAGAAATTCAAGGAAGCGGCAGAACGCGGCGTCAATCTCGGCCTCAATAACGACGAGCTGGCCTTTTATGATGCCTTAGCGAATAATGAGGAGTCTGTCCGCGAACTGGGGGATGAAACACTCAAAAAAATCGCGCACGAACTGGCAGAAAGCTTGAGACAGAATGTCAGTGTGGATTGGGCTGTTAGGGATAACGTGCGAGCCAAGCTACGGCTGATGGTGAAGCGTATCCTGCGCAAATACAAGTACCCGCCAGTGAAGCAGGACGAGGCGGTACAGTTGGTGCTTGAGCAGGCAGAAAGTTTATGTGTTGAATGGGCGTGATGTCGGATTTCCGCTACTCCCTGGAACGGCGTTCAACGCAGCAGAATGATCAACATCATTAACAGACAGGCTCATAACAAATTTACAACCTGACGTTATACTAGAAACAGTTAACTGCACGAGGGGGTTCAATGACTGAAACAACGGGATTTGAAATCGACTTTCTTCCAGTTGGAAATGGGGATCGCAGTGGAGATGCAATTGCAATCCGATACGGAACATCTGGAAATTACAAAGTGCTTGTGTACGACGGCGGAACCAAAGAATCCGGACAAGCTCTAGTAGACCACATCAAAAAATATTATGGCACCTCTCGTGTAGATTACATGGTTAACTCTCACCCGGATGCTGATCATGCGTCTGGGTTATCGGTAATTATGGAACAAATGGAAGTTGGAGAGCTGTGGATGCATCAACCCTGGCAATACTCTGATGTTATTCTTAATTATTTCAAGGATGGTCGCATTACCGATAGCAGCCTCGCCGAACAGTTGAAGGAGAAGATGGCCGCCGCCTATGCACTGGAAAAACTTGCAGAAGCAAATGGCATACCTGTCTACGCACCATATCAAGGCGCAAAAATTGGCGACTTTATCGTCTTATCTCCAGAAATAAATTGGTACGTCCATGAACTAATCGCCGAGTTTGCAAAATCACCCGAACAAAAAAAAGCCGAGGAAGTTGCTGCTAGAACTGAAGGACTATTAGGAACAATGACGAAAGCTGCCGCCGCTGTCGCTGCATGGGTAACCGAACATTGGGGGTTTGAAACCCTACGAGATGATGTCCAGACGAGCGCCGAAAATGAAAGTAGCGTTGTCCTTTTCGGGCATCTGGGGGGAAAGGGGATCTTGCTAACTGGCGATGCGGGGATACGAGCCTTAACCGCAACCGCCGAATATACAGAGTTGAAGGGTGTTTCGCTCCCAGAGATATTAAATTATGTGCAGATACCACATCACGGTAGTCGCAACAATGTTTCCACCAATACACTGGATAGAATTATTGGATCACGTAAGACATCTGATGATGGCATATCAACTAAGATTGCATACGTTTCGGCAAGCAAAGAATCCTCTACTCACCCACGAAAGATTGTAATTAACGCATTTATACGGAGAGGAACAAAAGTGATTGCTACGCAAGGTCAATTAGTGTGTCAGCGACACAATATGCCTATGCGTGAGGGGTGGGTATCAGCAACGCCGTTAGATTTTTCTACTCAGGTGGAATCATGGAGCTAGGTTTTTTAGATAAAATTTTCGATCCCTACGAGCGAAAGGCTCGCTTGTATCCTGCGTTCCTGACACTGATCCCTATTCTGGCATTTGTGGTCGGGCAGTATGGCTTCACGCTAAAGTTGGAAACAGGAACGTTGGGGGTACTATCGACATTAGGCGTGTTCTATCTCGCAGCCTCTATTGCCAGAGAACTCGGGAAAAGGTTAGAAAATTCTCTTTTTGATGAGTGGGGTGGCAAACCAACAACCCAGGTGTTGCGACACAAAGACAAAAGGATTGATCCCATTACCAAAGCTCGGTATCACACTTTTCTATCTGAACATATGGGGATCACTTTTCCCTCGAAGGAAGAAGAAGATTCTAACCCGGTTGCGGCTGATGAAATATATCAATCCGCGACAAAATGGTTGCTTGATCGCACACGAGACCAGAAGATTTTTGAATTACTTTTCCACGATAACATCGCCTTTGGGTTTCGTCGTAACTGCCTAGGGCTAAAACCTTTTGCCATAATTATTGCGGCCTCAATGCTGTCTTGGCCGCTTTTGTCAAATAATGTTGTTACGACTCAAGGAGTGGATTTCAGTGCCCTCCACGGATTATCCATAGGTGTTTGGGGATCGTTGGGAATATCATCACTGATGCTACTGGTCTGGGTTTTCTTTTTCACCAAAAGAACCGCCAAAACGGCAGCGTTCGGATATGCTGACATGCTGTTGAGATCGTGCGATCTCTTGCCAAAAAAACAGAGGCTTTAATACAAGCTGCGCGGCCTACCTCCACAATTTTTCAAACCGTGCCGGATTGGTGGCCGTATACATGACGGTGTGCTGAATGTTGCGGTGTCCAAGGAAGTCTTGAATGAGCCTTGTGTCTGCCCCTTGATCCGCTAGGGCAAAGCCGCAGGCGTGGCGGAGCATGTGGGGATGGGCAGCCAAAGAAAGCTCGGCCTTCTCTCCATAGGCGCGGATCGCGACCCAAGCCGTCTTGCGGCTTAATGGTGTCCGGCGCTCACTCACAAACAAAGCATCTCCCTCTGGTTTCAATCTCGCCCGTTTAACAAGCCAAGCCTTGATAGTTCGCACCTCATCCATCCGGAGCGGGTGTGTCGTCGATAGCCCTTTCTTGAGCCGCGCCACATGCAGTACGCGGCTTTCGATGTCCACCTGTGACAACTGAAGGCCACAGGCTTCTGAAATTCGCAAGCCATGACGGAACATCAGCAGGAGCAAGCACCGGTCACGGGCTTCATTCCGGCTGCCCTTGGTGGCGGCAATCAGCTTCTCAACTTCGGCAGAAACAAGGTGTTTTCGGTCGTTCATCGTTTTGTCTAATGTTTGGGTGTTTTCACGGCTCGCAAACCCGCATCAATCCTCAAGGTCACTTTTTGACATTAGACAAAATAACCTATTTTGTCTAATACTAGACATTCCCACCATTTTTTACGCTCTTGCCCAAGAGCGTAAAAAATGATGCACTCTAATAAAAGCGCCTTATGATATATGGGTTAGCCGTCTTAACAAGAAAACACACAAAGAGAAAAGACATGGGGAAAATTTCCTGCCTAAAAGTAGGGTGCGGCGATGCCACAGCCATTAGAACGGATACAGCAACCTTTCTCGTTGACACCTACCAAATTAATGAACACTCAAGTCTCCTTCCATCTAACAAGAAAATACGTGGGGTTTTTATAACTCATCAACACTCAGATCATTACTCGGGGTTACAGTATTTATGGGATAACGGCTATTCGATTGATTGCTTGATATATAGTCCCTATGAAAGACGCCGAGGTGATACCAGCGTAACGTTGGATGAGTGGAACGAGTTCAATGACCTAAAAGACAAGTTCAAAGGTAAAGGCACTAAACTTTTTTCCCCGCATCGACAAGATAGTTGGGACAAACCCTATTGGGAAACCAACGGGGCTAAGTTCTGGTTAATCGGTCCTGACAAAGGTACAGCAGCTACTGATACAAGAGAAATCCACGATGCCTGTTTAGTTATCAAGGCTGACTTGGGAAAAAGAAAGATTTTGTTTGCTGGGGATGCATCAGACAAAAATCTTCAATTTATAGAAGAGAATACTAAAAATTTTTGTGATGACATTCTCCATGCTAGCCACCACGGAAGCATTAATGGTGCATATCTGCCTTTTATCAAGAAATGCTCAGCGAAGTACACCTTAATCTCAACAAAGAGCGGGGTTTACGAAAGCGTACCTGATTCGACTGCACTTCGACGTTACAACGACAACACTGAAAATAAAGTGTATAGGACAGACAACGACGGAACAATCACATGGACTTTTTAATAGAGACAGCATGGCAAACGATTATCTAAAGAAAGAATACGAACTTTGCTTTACCCAGCTGAGGTTCTATGACGACCGACAGGCTAATTTGCTGCAATATCTTTTCACGTTGACCTCTGCGGTCGCAACAGCGCAATTCGCGGTGTACAAAGTTTTCAATGGTATCACACCTGAGTTTTTCACCTGTCAGACTTTTTTATCTATTGTTGTTTTCGTGGCCACCGTGCTGCTTTATTCAGCAATGCTCCAAAACAGATTATATTTTGTCATGATTGCCCGCCAAATCAACGCGATCCGTGGCTTCCTTATGGAAACGGAAGCCGACGGCTTTAAAAACAACCAGCTCTACACCTCAATAGATTTTCCTACGCTCAAATTGTTCAGCGTTCACACATTTCAGTTACTTGGAGCCGCCTTCCTTTCCTCTCTCTTTGCCGGTGCATCAGCTTACGGACTGCAAGCCGTTAATAACGGATCACCATCACGCTGTCTAGCGCTCATCTTTTTCTTTGTGGTGCTCTTTGTCGAGATTATTGCCGGGGCAATGTACCTTGCATCGAGCAAGGGAAAATCTGCCGATGCGGTAATTCACGGTAAGAGAGAGTGACCCACAAAAGGGGTTAAAAATGGGAGACCTTAGTGTAACTATTTTCGATGTGGAACATGGATTTTGCGCCTTCGTTAAATCACCAACAGGAAGAACTCTGTTGATTGATTGTGGAAGGAAGAATAATTTTTCACCGATTCAATATATTGTTGATAATGAGTTGACGGATACCGTCAAGGAAGGGGAGCATTATTTTACAAAATTCATTTTATCACATCCCCATGGAGACCATCTTGAAGATATAGAGATGCTAAAAAAGTACCCCCCGAGGGTGGTTTTCCGGCAGAAAAGTTACGATTGGAACAAAGTGAAAGAGGTCAACACGAAAAGCGGGGCTATGTCAGTGGACTCCTATAAAACATGGGGGGTGTATGGCGACTATACTGGCACACCAGATCCTATTAATTGGGGCTTTGACTTATATCACAGCGATTATTTAACGCCGTCAGAGGCCAAAAAACTTGAAGAAACCAAAATGGTGAATAATTCAAGCATTCCAGTGATCATTACCTATCAAGGAACTGAATATCAGGAAAAATTTCTTTTTGCGGGGGATTTGGAGGTAAAGGGGTGGCAAAAGTTACTTGAACTAAAATCTTTTAGAGATGCCATCCGAAACACGGACTTTTTTATAACACCTCATCACGGCCATAGCTCTGGTTACTGCAAAGAGATATTTGAAGCAATGGGAAGGCCAATCGTAAACATAGTCTCCGCCCACAGCGGCGATGAAAGCGTAGAGGGCTGTTATTCAACACCTGAGAGAGCCGTTGGAATCGTACTAGAGAACAAAAGGCGTTATATGTTGACGACGCGCAATGATGGAAGTATTCGCATTAACGTCAATAGTACGGGTAAGTATTCCATTAGCTTCAAAAACTTTGCCGATAATTCCTAGAGAGCATTTTTTTGAGATTATTTTAACTCAACCCCGTCTCCATTGGACAAAATAATTCATTTTGTCTAATACTTCGCTGCAGAAGACCTTTTAGCCAAGTTTTAACCCTGATTTTGGACATCACACACATCTATCCGGTGAGAGATCTCCACACATCTCGCTAAAATTTACCCCCTACCAAAAAGTGAGCCAGAGATCTGCCCCAAAAAACTCCCACCTCTTATTTACCGTGTATGATCCCCAAAATTTCCGATGGAACCGGCCCTTAACCCTGGCGATCATGCACACCTACCGTGAATGACAACCATAATCCTCGGTGAAAACAGCCCCTATCCTGGGTATCACACACACTTATCGTGCATGATCCCCAAAATTTCCGATGGAATCGACCCTTAACCTTGGCGATCATGCACACCTATTGTGGATGACAATCATAATCCTCGGTGAAAACAGCCCCTATCCTGGGCATCACACACACTTATCGTGTATGATCCCCAAAATTTCCGATGGAATCGGCCCTTAACCCTGGCGATCATGCACACCTACCGTGAATGACAACCATAATCCTCGGTGAAAACAGCCCCTATCCTGGGTATCACACACACTTATCGTGGGTGCCATATTCAAAACGATGCTGTAGACAATCATGCAATTGCCACCAGATACAGGAGAGCTGCATGCATCATTCCGCTTCATACCGTTCCTGCCTCACCCTACTCTTTCTGCTGTCCATACCAGTTACCTGCTTTTCCTGGTCAGCCAAAGTTGTTTCCGTTTCGGACGGGGATACAATCACGGTCCTTCACAATGGTCTCCAAGAAAAAATCCGCCTCTACGGCATCGACACTCCAGAGAAGAACCAAGATTACGGTCAACAAGCCAAACAGATAACCAGTACACTGATCGCAGGCCGCCAGGTTGACATCGAAACAAAAGCAGGTGATCGCTATGGGAGAACAGTCGGCCTAGTCACTGTCGATGGCCAGAGCCTCAATGAACTGATAGTTCAAAACGGCTATGCCTGGGTATACCGGCAATATTGCAAAGAACGGTTCTGTAGCGATTGGATTCTACTGGAGCAACAAGCTCGCCGGCAGAAAAAGGGCCTCTGGGCCGGATCGGCCATCGTGCCTCCCTGGGAATGGCGACGACAATCTAAAGAATCGATATCGGCCGTTAAAACTGCCGTGGAAAACTCAAACACTCCCACAATCTTGATTGATGGCGGATCGCAAGCACGGAGAGTCACGTCTAGTAGTCAATTTAGATGTGACGGCCGGACTCGTTGTTCACAGATGACATCATGCGAAGAGGCGACATTCTTTATAAGAAACTGTCCAGGAACCAAGATGGATGGCGACGGTGACGGTGTACCTTGTGAACGGCAATGGTGTCGTTAATCTTTAAAGGTTGGAAGAAAACTGTTTAGTCAATTGTTATTGGAATAATGTTGACTCGATGATCCAAAAATGATCGCTCAAAAATTGCAAATTTAGGGGGATTAACTATGCCATTGCCAATATTCGCTCTCGCGATACCAGTTCTGCACTCATCGGGTGCATGGATCGCTTCAACCGCTGCATCAGGTTATATTGCTGGTACACTTTCAAGCTCGTGGATTGGAGCATTCGTCCTAGGTAACAGCTCATTGCTGGGCTCTGTTGGGCTTGTTTCAGCAGCGGGTATTTTCGGTGCCAGCAGCGGTCTGGCAGCGCTGTCCTCCACCGCCGTTGCCGGGATTGGAACTGGGCTAACCGCTATAGGCCTCGGGGGGGTCGCAAATGCTCTCGGCATAGCTCCAGTCGCTACTTTTTTAGGGCTTACGCCAATTGGCTGGGCCATTATTGGAACTGCTGGGACAATTGTTTCAACCCTAGGTTACTACTTTACCAGCAAGACAATGCAACGCATAAATGAAGAGCGTGAAAAAGGTAATCTTGAGCCTACCACGCTTGTAAAAATTTTTAAGGAAGTGCAGCTTCTCGAAAGACGTTCATTGGAAGCTATTCTGGCACAATTGGCGGAAGAGATGGAGAACGTAACCTTTTCCAGAGAAAATGGAAAATTCACGGTAGATGAACAGGTGTTTGCGATTAATCGGTTGAAATACGTGGTCAATAACGATGGCTCGGAGGAAATAGTCTTTGTCAGCAGAATGGGTCGAAAAAGAAGAATCGTTTTGGTCAAACCAGCGGCAGAGCCTGAAAATTAGGCCTCACCTGTCGGTGGCGATATACAAAATTTATTTTATTGCTCGTCTATACAGAGAAAAGTTCAAACCATGAAAACGCGAAAAATAATATTAGCATCCATTGCAGTCTCGGTGGCGATATTCCTTTTCTTATCCAGTGGATTAAAGCTCCCCGTATTGGAGAGCACAACCGATGATTACTTTCGTGAGTCAATAACCACAGCTGGCGTTGCTTATGCCACATGCAGGGTCATCAACGCCTCTGTTTCAATTGTAAAAAATTCAAGTCTGAATATGGCCCCTGCAGGCGTAGGAGTCACTTTGGCCATAGGCCAGGCTTTAGACCCAATCGATGATTTGACTGAGCGTGTATCTGATGTGCTCGTGACGGCGATTACATCGTTGGGAGTCCAAAAACTAGTCTTTGAGATTGGCACATCAATTGCTCCGCCAATGCTTGCCGTGCTTCTCTGTATTTATTCTATTCTCATTCTGGTCGAAAATAATAAATTGGCACTCCTTCAAACAAACATAATGAGGCTCATCTTATTTATTATCATTTTTAGATCTGCTCTACCACTATCATCTCTTGCAAACAACTACTTACAAGAACATTTTTTCGCAGATAAAATATCTAATACAAACAAAGAATTGGTCCTATCTGCTTCTGAAATTGACAAATTAATGAAATTTTCCCCCCCTGATATTGACGGTATATTAGGAACAATAAAAAATAACGCTTCGTTTCTTCAAAACAAATCAATAGAATTTAAAAATGCGATTGCCTTAACGGTCAGCAATGCTGGTAATATTGTGAACAACCTTCTAAAATTAGCATTTTTGTATGCTGGGGTTTTTATAATTCAAGTTATAGCTTTGCCTATAATAGTTTTTTGGTTGCTCATAAAATTTGCAAACAGCCTTTTTTATAAAAAAATATCAGTAATGATGCCTCATAATTATGTTGGTTGAGCCAAAGCAAAATCACATGTCTAGGATTTACAAATATCCATCATATGTTAAGGATGTAAGTGCAGTTGACTCATCAAATCTTATACCTAGACGTTCAAAACTCACCATTGAACTTAATCGTATGAGTGGCGATCAGGCACTCTTCGTGATGATGAACCCAAGCAAAGCGACAAAGGATTTCTCTGACAAAACGGTCAATGGAATCATTAAATATACCTATGAGAGAAACGCTGTTCTAAATTCTATATCACGAATTGTTGTTTTGAATCTGTACACGGTATATGAAACGGCTTCTGGTCAATTAGCGCAGTTGGTTGCACAGTATGGGTATGAGTTTACTACTGGAAATAACGACCAAATCAGCACTTCAAACGATGAACTTATTGCCCTGGAAGCTGATAGATCGATGTTCGTTGTTGCTGCTTGGGGTAAACCATCAGCTGATGCTAAAGCTTTGCGTGATTGTTTCTATTTTCAGCGCATTTCAGAGGTGCTTGAAATATTGAAGAACCACAAAATATTCCATTTGGATAACTGTCTCAGAGAAAACTTGTACCCAAAGCATCCGAGGGGAATCGACTATTCGTGGGTGCTTAGCAATCTCAATGTTGCCGAGTTGCTGGATAAATTGAGGCAAGTTGCCAACTTTTAAAGGGCCAATCGCATAGTCCGACCGGATAATTATTTAAACGTCCATAGTCAAACTAACTCCTGTTTATATTGACCAACAATCATTCATGAAAATGAACAAAAATAACGTCACAAGAAAAGAACTATCCACATCAATTACCTTGAAATTGGGTGTTCAATATCGACATTCCTCTGAAATCGTTGATATAGTATTTTCAACTCTAAAAAATATTTTGGTTTCATGGGAATCTATAAAACTGGTCAACTTTGGCAGCTTCATTGTTCGACAAAAATCACCTCGTCGAGGACGTAATCCGCAGACAGGTGAATCAATGATGATTACTAAACGTCACATGATTACTTTTCGCCCGAGTAAACAGTTGCGAGAAAGCCTGAACATCTAGAAAAAGAATATTGAAAAAAGGAGTTTTTATGAGCAAATCACTTGTTGAGATGACTGCCGAAATCATTCAGTCTCAAATTGGCAGCAAACAAATGACCACTGATGAGATCAAAATAGCTCTCAATGATACCTTCCAGGCCTTGAAAGCTCTTCAGGATACTGAATCATGCGGTGCATTAGAAGTTGGAACAGATGAATCAACGGCTGCACCAGCCCTTGATCCGAAGAAATCAATTCAGAAAAATAAAGTCGTTTGCCTTGAATGCGGACAAGAATTCAAAATGCTTTCGCCAAAACACCTGGCATCTCACGGCCTCGATGCAAAATCATACCGTAAGAAATACGGGTTTTCCGCACGGCAACCACTCTGCGCAAAAGCTCTTTCTGAAAAACGCTCAGCGTCCGGTAAAGAACGAGGTATCCCTGAGAATCTCAAAAAAGCCATTGTCGCCCGGACGGGGCGTAAACCTGCCGCAAAAAAAACAGCTTAAGCCGATAGCATCCATCCCATGAGCCCAGATCGATCTTATTGACGGCCAGGGCTCATGTATCTTTATGATTCTTTTTGAAAAATCAACTCATGACTCACCGAAGATAATGCTCGGTGATATCTGCGCGGTCGTGGCCCAGTTCGGCGGAGACAAGCCCGAGGGCCTGCTCGTAAGTTCGCCCGTGCTCCTGCAACTCGGCATGGCGCTCCTGTGCCCAACTCCAACGCAAACCATGGGTGCCCTGGTGGCCTTGCCCTGATCGTTCGGCGGCACTTTCTAGCTCACGAGCATACCCTCGCTTATCAAAATCAAAACGTCTAGTTTCCGAGATTTCGCGGGCGACTCTATTGTAAGTTTCTGGACTCACTCCGATTTCGCGCACCTTGCCGCCTTTACCCTCAACTTCGATCCAACCTTTTTGTTCCCCGGTGGACGCGTCGGGCCTGATACCGTGTAATTGGCCCTGGGTGATGTGATTAGCTTCGGCGATCCGCGCCCCACCCTCGCGTTGTATTGCGGCGGCGATGGAATATTTATCGCCCTGGACCTCGGCAACTAGCCGATCTGGATCCGCATACGCTCGCGACCCCTCAAACCGTTCCAGATTAGCGCTATCCTTAACAAATTGAATTGATTGATGAAAATTATACTCCCGGCCAGTATCGTGTTCGGCGGCGTACCGGTTGAGGGCGACTTCAAACTTTTCCAGCGCCGCGGAATATTGCGCCAGGGTTGAGTGCGCAACCCCATCCCGCACCTTGCTCTCCAGATAAGCTGCAACCTCTTGGCCTGTAATTTTTTCAATGTTTTTAATACTATACTCTTCTTTGATGAACTCGCAGGCATGCCGCCAAACGTCCCTGTAAGCATCGGCGGTGGCAAAACTGTGTACTCCCAGCTCTTTGCCTACCTCATGCCACGATATAGCACCATTATCCCGAGCTTCAATCTTAGCATTGTGTTTTGATGTCCCAATTTCGTCAATAGTTTTAAATACTTCCCGAATTTGCCAATCGATAGTGCCGCGCATTTTTTTGCCCCACGGCAAAGGAAAAAAACTTGAACCCCAGAGCGTTTTGAAGACGCTAAACTTTTGTCAAAAAACTAATGTTTTGACTTTTGCCGATGCGTGCTGAACTGAAGCAGCGTTACGCATTAGGTGGCAAGCCGCCCATATGCCCCAAAACGCCTTATCCCGTACATGCCCCCGCCAAGCCTCGACTGTGATCAAAATAGAGATCCAGGATGGCCAAGCGCGAGGTAAGAGTAGCCTTTTTTGGGCAAAAAAAATGGGTAGGTTTATGCTGCTATAATATCGTGCGGCTGCGCCGATTTCAAGGACAAAATCGCGCATTTTCGGTGAAACCGCCCTCTTTAGTTGCAGGCAACTAAAGAGGGCTAAGACCGCGTAAAAAAAGAGCATTGCGCAAAAATAACAGATCGTGTATTATACAGCCAAATTACACACGAGGTACACAGATGGACAAAGCAAAACTCGACCAGATGGATGCCGATGAATACATCCGCACAATCTCAAAAGCGACAGACCAGGAGCAGGCAGCGCTCTTCCGTTGGCTGGGTCAACAGGGCCGCCGGACTCACCTTGAAACGTTTCGGTTGCAGGGCGATCTGGCAAGCCAACACCTCCGCACCGACTACATCAAAGAGTTTCGGCACGAGTACTATTATGCGATGTTCATCGTCGCTTTGCGCAAAGTTCGTCATTTCGAAAACGCTATCGAACGCAAAACCCCGCTATCGCAACCCCAACTTGGAGAGATCAGTAAACGGCGGATGTCAAAAATTGATGCAAAGCGAGGTGTAAAGGGAAGTCCGAAGAAAGACTTAATCAATCGACTTTATCCAGAAATATCAAATTTTATTAATGCCGGAAAAAGTTGGAGATGGATAGCAGATTACATTGAAACATATCACAAGAAAAATCTAACACATAGCTATATTAGACAATGCTACTTTGAGATAAAAAATGAACAGCCAGCATAAAATAGTAAAATTAAGTTCAACAATATGTGCTACCTGTATATCTGTAATAAGCATTATTTTTAGCTATTTTTTTGATCTTACAGATAAATCATGGTGGCCAGTTTTTGCTTTTATATCTTTACTCGTAATATTATATTCTCTTTGGTTTGATATAGTATTGTGCAAAAAAAAAGATAATGAAAAAATAAAAAACGATATTAATAACTATAAAAATCAAATAATTAACAATGCACAAATTAAAGAAAAAAAAATAATAGATAATGCGAATAGATATAGCAATGAAATCGAAAATAAATGCAAAAAAATAATAAAAGAAGCTGAAAAAATAAAAACAGATAAAGAGTTTAGCTTAAAAGTCAAAGAAAAATATTTACAATTAATAAAAATACATACAATTAGAATTGCTAATTTTAGGAAAAATTACAATGAACACACAGACTCTCACGTTGAGAGAATGAAAAAAAACAATGTTGAACAGTATAAAATAAATAAATATATAAAATATAGAAAAAAACAATATTATCAGCTAGACAAACCTAGCATTCCTGATATGGAAGAAAAAGCAACAATAAGGTTTATAATTGCATCACTTTCGGACGAACTTGAAAGTATTTGATATAGAAAGAAAAACAGCAACTGCGGCCTTGAGGGGGTGATGGTGGCCGCTGGGAAGGAAGGCAGCACGGCAGCATTGCGGACCCGTTTCGAGTCTTGCAACTACTTCTCCGCCCCGGTAGGGGCTTTCCGGGGTTCCCCCCGGTCGGCGGGCCTAGTGGCCCTTCTTGGCTACGCCCCCGTTACCAGGGCTCAGGGATGATACGGATATCTCGTATCCGGCAATCGGATATGGGGTCGATTCAGAATTCGGAAAAAATCGTACGTTTACGAAAAATAAATGTAAGCATTACAGGCTGTTCCTGATTTAGCGCTCAGCACACTATGGGTTTCAAAAGGTCGAACATATAACAGGTTGTTTTTTCAAAATTAATATTTCCTTACCGTGCTTAAATCTCCTTTTTCTGCGGCGCCCCCTATTTTTCGGTGCGGGATGATCGGGATAACGGAACGGTCGTTGATTTTTTGCAAAAGCGCGGCGGCGGATCACTTGGGGAGGTCCGCAAAAAATTACGAACCTGGCTAGGATCGGCGCGGCCCGAAAGCCAGTTGCCGCTTTTCGTGAAAGAGCTTCAACCGGTCTCGCGGGATCGTGCGGCGGTTATAGCTGCATGGGAAAAAGCGGAAGTCTGCACTTCCCTGCCCTATTTGACCGGTCGGGGTTTGGGGCCTGAGGTTTTAAGCCTTCCTTTGTTCGCCGGATGTGTCCGCGTGGATCACCGACACAATGCCCTCTTCCCTCATTATGACAAAGAGGGCCTTTGCGGATTTGAAATCAAGAATAAGAATTTCACCGGCTTTGCCTCCGGCGCGGTGAAGGGCCTTTGGTACAGCCAAGCCAAGACCACGGATCACCAACTTGTCTTGATTGAAAGCGCGATTGACGGGATGTCGTTTCACGTCCTTTTTGGGGACAAGTTCACGCGGTATATGTCAACCGGCGGCGAGTTGAACCCTCAACAGCCCCTTCTCTTGCGCGGGGCCATGGAAAAATTACCGCCTTCGGCGGTTGTTGTGTTGGGGTTTGATGATGATGAAGGCGGCGAAAAGTTGGTGAAGGAAGTAGAGGCTATAGCCCCCGCCGGTCGCAAGCTGGTACGGATGAAACCGGACACGGGGAAAGACTGGAACCAAATCTTGCAAAACAAGCTCGGGTTAAAATAAGGGTGGGCAATAGGAAAAGGAATGAGGCTGTGCCGCGTTTCTAGCCCCTTGGGACGACTTTAAAGCCCTTTTGGGCTACCACCCTACACCGACGGCCCTAAAGCCTCTCCCGCGCCTCTCATATTTCTTTTTCCTATCGCCCTTTTAAAATAGATTGTGAGCCCTTGGGCGAACACATTTGTTTTAGATTGTCTTGCCCTTTCCCCTTATGAAAGTTTTAAAAACAAGATGAGCAGAGAGGGCAGGCCTTTACATATTGCCCTATCGGAACACCTACAAACACATTTTCCCCCTAAAAACTCCCCCCAGATTTCCTATAGGTGTTTTTTATATAGGAAGAGTCTATAGGGTACTAGAGGGGACACCTCGCAACGTTAGGTTTCTCTAGGCGTTGCGGCTGACTCGTCGTACCGTTTCTGCGCAAAACCCGTACCGTTTCTGCGCAGAGTCCGTACCGTTTCTGCGCAGATTTGGGGGTTGAGCCGTACCGTTTCTGCGCAAGAGCCGTACCGTTTCTGCGCAGATTTTGACCCGTCGCCGTACCGTTTCAGCGCAAGATTTGCGCTGAAAATAATTAGACGAAAACTGGCTCAATCATTGTATGATCGGAAAGAATCAAGCGGCAGTATTTCCAAGAGGCAAATATGGATCGGTCAGACGGAAACGACATCGACAAGCTGATAACCGAAACTATCGCCATTGAAGCTGAAGACGCCAAGCGTGCCGGTAATGTTGGCTATATGGCGCGGGCTTTGGTGCAAGCCACCCTCCCCCACAAAGCAACGACTGAAAGAATATTTACCCGCCGTAATGGTGCCATGGAAATGACGATCATGTCACCGCATGGCCTGCCCTACGGTTCCGTGCCTCGTCTGTTGCTCTCATGGATGACCACGGAAGCCGTGCGCACCCGCTCACCGGTCTTGGTGCTTGGCTCCTCTCTCTCCGCTTTTATGGCTGAACTTGATTTAGGTAGAACCGGCGGCAAGAAAGGGGACATAACCCGTTTCAAATCCCAGACCATGCGCCTGTTCTCCTCCGCCATTTCTTGCTCTTATGTCGATGAGACCATGGCAAAAGGCGGCGGTTTTAATATCGCCAAGGAATATCACCTTTGGTGGAATCCCAAAGAGCCAAACCAGTTGCCGCTCTGGAAATCATCGGTTGTTCTGGGGACGGATTTCTTTAATGAGATTATCGAAAAGCCGGTTCCAATCGATATGGACGCTTTGCTCAAGCTCAAGCGTTCACCGATGGCCTTGGATATTTATTTCTGGCTGACCTACCGGCTCTCTTACCTGCACAAAGATTTAATGCTTCCTTGGCCCTTGCTTCAGATGCAATTCGGGGCAGACTACGCACAAGATACGGAAGGACAATACAACTTCAAGCGAAAATTTTTACTGCGCTTGAAAGACGTTCTGGCGGTCTATGATAAGGCGCGGGTCTTCGATGGTGGGAGTAAAGGATTATTCTTGAAACCAAGCCCACCCCATGTGGCGCGGCGGCTGATTCCTGATCCTCCGGTTGGCCGTGGACGGCTTCTTGTCGAAGCCCAAAAGGACAGCGAAGCCTTCAAGGCTGACCTTGCCCACCAACTCTGTCTGTCTGAAGCCCTCGCCCCTCTAAGGCTCAAAACTTTCACTTATGAAAAGGCCAAAGAATGTTTGGCTGGTTCAGGTCTGGATATATACGCCCTTGAGGCGGATTGGCTTGAATGGATTGAAAAGACGGGCAAGCGGCCAGCTGCTCCGGACGCTGCCTTTATTGGCTTTTGCCGCAAGAAGGCAAAGCAGAAATAAGAGAAAAGCTTTTTATATAACCATATATCCGTCTATATGGTTATGAGCAGTCATCCATAGAGCTTACGCTATAGGCGGTTTGCCGTGTTTCTTGAAGAGATCGTTTAGGGCTTCGGAAATAAGGGCCTGTTGTGTTGTCTCGGATTCAATGGCCAAAATCGCCAGTTGCTTCTTGGCCGCCTCTGGCATGTGAAAGATCGTTTGCTTCTTCCCTACCCTATCGGGCCGTTTTCCTTCGGTGGTTGTGCCCTTCTCCTGTGCCTCTGGCGCAGAAAACATCGTTTTAAAATTTCCACGTTTTGTGTTGGCCATAGTGTCACGCTCCATACATAACCATATAATCGGTTATATGGTTATAACTTCATCGCCTGCTTCAAACAAGCAAAAAGCTCATCGATCTCTTCCGCCGCTTTTCCTTCTGGTTCGTATTCATGCACGCTGCGCCCGTCGATGACGGCGTGGGTGTAGGCAGCTCTTTGTTGCAAAACGGGATCGAGAACGTCGATCCCTTGGTGCCGCAAAGCCTCCTTGGCTTCATCGGAGAGTTTGCCGCGTGGGGCGGCATTGA
Organism: Desulfobulbus sp.; assembly: GCA_028684915.1. The sequence goes on along the minus strand of JAQUEZ010000070.1, from coordinate 6,695 downwards.
TAACGGCGGCGGCAGGTGTTTTGGCAAGGCGAGCAATCGCGGCAGTGGAGCCAATGGCTTTGAGGTCAAAACGGGAAGGGCGGCACGGCATCAGGATAAAATCGGCAAGCTGGGCGGCGACGGCTGCCGCGCTGTCGGAATGGGGGGCGGTGTCGATAATCACGACATCGGCCCCGCCGGTTTTGGCCTGTTTGAGTAAAGCGGCGAGCTGGCCGACTTGCGCCTGAACGGCGTTCAGTTCGTTTTGCACTTCGCGGCTCTGGTACCAATCGAAGGCGCTGCCTTGCGGATCGATGTCGATGATGGCGGTATGATACCCTTGGCGGATCGCACACACGGCCATGTGAACGGCAAGCGTGGTTTTACCGCTTCCGCCTTTTTGGGAGATAATGGCAAGGGTCTTCATCGATGGCACCTTTTCATAACCATATATCCGGCTATATGGTTATATATTTAACCATGTGCAGGACTACATCCACGTTATTTACTGGTTTGCAGCGATATTGCAAAGAAAAATCACAACGAAGGGACCGTATAACTAGATATACGGCTATATGGTTATATAGAATAGGTGCATCTTATAGCGGATTAATTCTCGTCTGAAGAAAGCCTTGCCTCAAAATCCATGCGCCCGTGAAGAACGCGGACAATCTCGATTTCATCGTTTCGACTCTGGCGATAAAAAACAACATGGCTACCGGCGTTCATTTTCCGGTAGCCACTACGAATTTCATCGCAAGCTCTTCCAGTGAGGGGATCAGCAGCCAACTGCTGAAAGCAACCGTCAAGCATGGTGAGGTAAGTGTTGCGCTGTTCGGTTCCCCAACGCTTTTGGGTGTAACGGCCAATCTCTATTAAATCAGCTAAAGCTTTCTTGGTGAGGGTGAATAAGGGCATCAAGCAAGCCCTTCATGGTCAAGCGCATCAATCAACCCGTTCAGGGAGTAGGCGGCGGTTCCGCTTTCTTCACCTTCCACAAGAGCGCGGCGGAGCGCGGCCAATTTCATTTCCCGTTCTTCTAAAAGCCTCAAGCCTGCCCTGATAGCTTCGCTTGTCGTGCCAAACCGCCCTTGGGCAACCTGTTGAGCAATAAACTTCTCGTAATGGGTGCCAAGCGTGACGCTTGTGTTCTTTTGCATGGGGTCACCTCCGTGAATGCTTTTCTAATATTATATAATATTGGTTGGTATTGGTCAAGGCAAGAGGCCAAGCCGCTTACCTCTTTGAATAAGCCATTTTCACCATATAGCCATATAGTCGGCTATATGGCTATATCACAAAGGAGCCCCGCCTTAGGCGGTCAACAAGGGCGGCCTTGGCCCGTTCAAGAGATAAGGGGCCACCGATCTGGCGGCCCCTTGATCCTTCAATATTCGCTCGGTAGCAAGATCGTGTTGTTGATGTAATAGAACGAGATTTCATCGAGCGGAAAATCGGTGAAAGGAATCCTCTTTGAAAGAATCTTTCTGCCGTTGCCGTCTTCGCAAACAAGGGTCGCGGCGTTGTCTTTGACGGTCAAGCGCCACAGTTGGAACGCTTCACCGGCCACCTTTTTCTTCGACTTTTGGGCAAAGGCGATTTCGTCCAAGAGCCAATAAGCCCCGCCTGTCTCGGCGACATACTTTGCGCCATCTGTGAAAAGAACAGAACGAACCATGCTGTGACGATACCAATATTCTGAGCCGGAAAATTGCTTCAGGTCGGCTTTGTTGAGGGTGTGTGTCATTTTCTGGTCTCCCTTTGGGTTTGAGGTTCAGCGTTGCGCTGTACCTCTGCCCGTCGGCGAGACTGGGGATAGCAACTGCAAGGGCAGGGGCGGGGAGGGGGATCGCCCATGCTGCAACTTGCCTTCTTCAGGCAAGGAAGCATGGGGACACCCCGCCTTCTGGGCTTTAGCCTTCACCCTTGCAGGCGCGAGGGGCAAGGCCCCTTAGCTCTTCCTTTCTTCCTTACGAAAGGGCGTTACCGGAAAGCCGAGACCCCTTAGGGCTCGGTAGGCCCTCTTGGGGCTCATAGCACACGACCCCGCCAGCTTTGACGGGGTTCGCCAAAACTGCGCCGAAACTAGAAAACACAAGATATTGCCTGTGAAAGCCCAAAAAGTTTGGCTATTCTGCCCGAGAAATTATTAAAGGCCGCTGCGCTTGCGTACCGTGGTTCGCAGTGATATAATATAAGGAGAAATAGAAGTGGCACGACTGGCAAAACCAAAGCGGGTTATCGTCTTTGCCGATCAGGACGGCAACGAGCCTTTTACAGATTGGCTCTATGGGCTGAAAGACAGCATAGGGCGAAAGCGCGTCTTGATCCGGATCGCACGCCTTGAGCAAGGGAACTATGGCGACTGTGAACCGGTAGGGGAGGGGATCAGCGAACTACGCATGTTCTTTGGCGCAGGCTATCGGGTTTATTTCGGAGAAGACGCGGACAACATCGTCGTCTTGCTCTGCGGCGGCGACAAGGGAAGCCAGAAGAAAGATATCAAACAGGCAAAAGCCTATTGGCGGGAGTATTTGACCCATGAAGAACTATAGATCGTTCAGCGACGTTGAAGAATCCTACTTCCGCGACCATCCGGAAGAAATGGATGAATACATCATCCTCATGTTTGAGGAGTACGCCAAGGACGGCGACACGGGGGCTTTGCTCTCGTCGCTGCGCGTCCTGAGCCGCGTCAAGGGAATAACCAAGATCGCCGAAGAAACCGGCCTGAGCCGCAAGGGGATACAAAAAGCCCTCTCCGAAGACGGGAACCCTGAATTCGCAAGCGTCAACGCCATCATTCACGCCATGGGCTACCGCCTGTCACCGCAAAAGCTGGATGCGTGAACATCCAGCAATCCTAGCTTTTGCTGGAACCACAGCACCACACCACAAAACATAACCATATATCCGGATATATGGTTATATCCTTGTTTCCCATCCCCGTTTCCACATCTTCACCCCTCCCCTCATAAGCATTTAAAAAACCGATAGAATATAAGGTTTTACCTGTTCAAAATGCGTGATCGTGGTATTCTCCCCCCAACCAAATTCTTGTTTTTTTACAATTGAGCCCTCAGAGGTTCACTGAAGCCATTGAGGCAAAGCGGCTCTAGATTTTAATCTGGATCGCTAGAACCCTTTAACAGTTAGACCTTGGCATGATTGAAGATATTAAAAAAACACTCTGGGCAACGGCTGACAAGCTGCGCGCCAACATGGACGCCGCCGAATACAAGCACATCGTGCTCGGCCTCATTTTCGTTAAATATATCTCCGACACCTTCCAAACCCGCCGTGATGAACTGACACGTCGCTTTGCCGATGCTGACGACGACTACTTTCTACCCGATGCCACGCCCGCCTTGCTGGCCGAAGAGCTTGAAGACCGCGACTATTACAAAGAAGTCAATGTGTTCTGGGTGCCTGAAACGGCCCGCTGGGAAAGCCTGCGCGCCCAAGCCAAGCAGGCCGACATCGGCAAGCGCATCGATGATGCCCTGTCCTTGATCGAAACCGAAAATCCCAAACTCAAGGGCATTCTCGACAAACGCTATGCCCGCGTGCAGCTGCCCGACGGCAAGTTGGGTGAACTGGTCGATCTCGTTTCGCAAATCGGCTTCGGTGAATCTGGTGACACAGCCAAAAACCATGCCCGTGATCTGCTCGGCCAGGTCTATGAATATTTCCTCGGTCAGTTCGCCAGCGCCGAAGGCAAGCGCGGCGGGCAGTTCTACACGCCGGCCTCTATCGTCAAAACTCTGGTCGCCGTACTCGCTCCACATCATGGCCAAGTCTATGACCCTTGCTGTGGCTCTGGCGGTATGTTTGTGCAGTCAGAAAAATTCATCGAAGCCCACGGCGGCAAGATCGGCGATGTTTCTATCTACGGCCAGGAAGCCAACCCCACCACATGGCGACTGGCGGCCATGAACCTTGCCATTCGCGGTATCGATTTCAATCTTGGCAAAGAACCAGCCGACACCTTCGTGCGCAATCAGCACCCTGATTTACGCGCTGATTTCGTACTCGCCAATCCTCCTTTCAATATTTCCGACTGGTGGCATGGCAGCCTGGAAGGCGATCCACGCTGGGTCTATGGCACACCGCCGCAAGGCAATGCCAACTACGCCTGGCTGCAACACATGCTGCACCACCTCAAGCCCACGGGCAGGGCAGGAATCGTGCTTGCCAACGGCTCCATGTCGTCCAGCCAAAACAGCGAAGGCGACATCCGCCGCGCCATGGTTGAGGCGGACAAGGTTGAAGTCATGATTGCGCTACCTGGCCAACTCTTCTTCAACACCCAAATCCCCGCCTGCCTGTGGTTTCTGGTCAAAGAAAAACGCGCAAGGCAAGGCGAAGTGCTATTCATCGATGCCCGCAAACTCGCCAGCATGATTAGCCGCGTGCAATGCGAATTCACCGATGAAGTCATTGCAAAGATCGCTGGCACCGTTGCTGCTTGGCGAGGCGAAAACATATCAGGCGAAGAATACGCCGACATCGCAGGCTACTGCCGCAGCGTCACATTGGCAGAGGTTGCCGAACATGGCCATGTCCTCACGCCTGGTCGCTATGTTGGAGCAGAAGCCGTTGAAGACGATGATGCGGGCTTTGCCGAAAAAATGCTAAAGCTCACCGAAACACTAGGCGAGCAAATGGCAAAAGGGTCGGAATTAGATCAGCTTATACGCCAGAAATTAGGGGGGCTGGGGTATGAGTTTTAATTTAGTTCCCTATGGGTCATTGTTTTACATACCGCAGAAAAATGGCCTGACTCGACCTAAAAAAGTGCGTGGCTGTGGGATACCAATGGTCAATATGGGGGAGCTTTTTGCTCATCCACAAATTGGTAACATTCCAATGGATCTTGTCCCGCTCAATGACTCGGAAGCTAGTTTTCTTCTAAAGAAAAATGACCTACTGTTTGCTAGACAGTCATTAGTACTTTCTGGTGCGGGACAATGTTCTATTTTTACAGGTGATGGCATTGCAACAACTTTTGAGTCGCACTTAATTCGATGCAGACTCAACCATAAGACCTGTAATCCACTTTTTTACTTCTATTTTTTTCGTTCGCCTGTTGGGAGGACGGCTATGGAAACGATTATTGAGCAAGGAGCTGGTGCTTCCGGAATTAGAGGAAGTGACTTGGTCAATTTGTTGGTACCATTACCATCGAAAGCTCTGCAAGATACTATCGCGAAAATGCTTGGTTCTCTCGATGACCGGGTCGCCCTTCTACGTGAAACCAACACCACCCTCGAAGCCATTGCCCAAGCTTTGTTCAAATCTTGGTTTGTAGATTTCGAGCCTGTGCACACCAAACATAAAGGCCTCGATCCAGAAGGCATGGATGCTGCCACCGCCGCACTTTTCCCCGACAGCTTTGAAAAATCAGAACTGGGCATAACGCCAACAGGGTGGCGAGCGGGGACGTTAGGTGAAGTTGCCAATACGGTGAGAAAACATATATCCCCAACAGAATTACACTCAAATTTGCAGTATGTGGGGTTGGAACATGTTCCTCGCCAATCCTTGAGTCTTACCGATTGGGGCAATGCACAAGGATTAGAGAGCGCAAAAGCTGCATTCAGCGAAGGTGATATCTTATTTGGGAAACTTCGCCCTTATTTCCATAAAGTAGTAATTGCCCCATTTAATGGGGTTTGCTCGACAGACATATTGGTTTGTCGTCCAAAACTAGATTCCTATTATGGATTAATTACTATGCACCTTTTTAGTGTTCGGCTAATTGAATATGCAAATCGACTTTCAAATGGGGCGAAAATGCCGAGAGTGAATTGGAAGGACATTGCAGCATATTCGATTTGCATCCCACCAAATATTGTCGCTGAAGAATACAACAAAACGGTAAGACCATTATTTGCACGGATGATGGCCAATGTGCATCAGGCACAAACCCTCACAACTCTCCGCGATACCTTGCTCCCTCGTCTGATCTCCGGCCAGTTGCGCCTGCCAGATGCCGAGGCACTTGTCGAAGAGACCGCCGCATGAAGTATCTGCGCCCTCCATCATCTCACTATCGGGAAGCCCTGAAATGACCGAAGATCAACTGGAGCAAGAGACCCTGTGCTGGCTGGCCGATGTCGGCTATACTCCCGTCTATGGTCCAGAGATTGCGGTTGATGGCAATGCGCCTGAGCGCAACAATTACATTCAGGTCGTTTTAGTTGAGCGCTTGCGTAAAGCAATCGACCGGCTCAACCCTCTGGTTCCCCTAGTCGCCCGCAAAGATGCCTTGCAGCAAGTCTTGAATTTGGACACGCCGGTGTTGCTGGCTGCCAATCGCCAGTTTCACCGCTTGCTGATAAACGGGGTGCCGGTTCAATACCAAAAAGAGGGTGAGACACGAGGCGACTTTGTACGCCTAATCGACTTTACCGATGTCGCCGCCAATGAATGGCTGGCGATCAATCAATTCTCTATCAAAGGCCCCAAATACACCCGCCGTCCCGACATTATCCTGTTCATCAATGGCCTGCCTTTGGTGTTGATGGAACTTAAAAACCCCGCCGATGAAAAAGCCGACATCTGGAAAGCTTTTGACCAGATCGAAACGTACAAAGAACAAATCCCCGATGTATTCCAGTACAACGAAGTGCTGGTGATAACGGATGGATCGGAAGCACTCATGGGTGCGCTCTCCAGCAATCCCGAGCGTTTTATGGCATGGCGCACCATTG